>CAINDV010000141.1 GCA_903847485.1 uncultured Verrucomicrobiota bacterium | reverse complement strand
GCCGGCTCGAGCCTTGCCTTGGACCACGGTGCGCCAGTTGCGCCGCGGGATTGACCGTTCCACCGCCATCGGCCAGCGAGACTATGCCCAATACCTGTTGTTCTGCGCCTACGGACTCAGTAACGCAGAGGTCATCAATCTCAGGCTGGAGGATCTCGATTGGAATGCGGGGATCTTGCACATCCGCCGTCTCAAGAATGGCGCTGCCGTGGATTTGCCCCTGTTGCCCGCGGTCGCCCAAGCCATCGCCACTTACCTGCGCCACGGCCGCCCCCACACAGCTTGGCGGCACGTCTTCGTGCGCCATGCGATTCCCTTTGGGCCCCTGGGCCGATCAAGTGTGGGTTGGCGCGTTCGCTGTTGGGCAAAACGCGCCAACGTGAAAGCGCCTTTCTTGGGAGTCCACTTGTTTCGCCACAGTTTTGCCACCCACCAGCTTGAGTTGGGAACCCCGCTGAAAGTCATTGGCGACATCCTGGGGCACCGGGACAGCGATTCCACCGAGATCTACGTGCGCTCGGCGCTCGGACGGTTGCGCCAACTGGCGCTGCCCGTTCCCGTATGAACCTCCGCTTCAAAAGTCGTTGGCGTCACGAGTTGAAGGAGTTTCTCGATTTCCGCCAGACGAACTACACCCTCTCCAGGGCGGCATTGAAAATCCGGCGCTTTGACGCGTTTGCGGCCGAACACCCTGACCTGTTGCTGCCCGAGGCCATTTCCGCTTGGCTCCAGCGTGATCCGAAACGGCATCCGCTCACCCTCGGCTACGATCTGGCTGCCGTCCGACAGTTCTGCCTGTATCGGCGACGTTTTGATCCGAAGGGATTCGTCCCGGACTGGGTGGGGCCGGGCCCCTCGGCGCGAACCCAGTTCCGGGCCTGCATTCCTTCGCCACAGCAGGTCAAATTGCTGCTCCGGAACATTAAGCAACTGAGGGGATCCGCCCTGCGTCGAGCGCGACTGCGAGCGCTGTTGCTCGTACTTTATTGCACGGGATTGCGCATCGGAGAAGCCCTCCGACTGCGCCTGGTTGACGTCGATCTCCGGCAAGGATGCTTCCGCATCGGTCCCAGTAAAGGACGCATTCGCCTGGTGCCCTTCGGGCACGATCTGGCCCTGGAACTGCAACGCTGGCTGAAGCGTCGCCGGCGGGCCGGCTTTGTGTTGACGCCGCAAACCCCACTGTTCGAACGCGAAGATGGCAGGGGGGACAACGTCTGGAATGCGACCATGAGATTGAACACCCTTTTTCGACTTTGTGGTTTGAAGCCCAAGCCGGGAACGGGCCGCGGCGGGCTGAGAGTTCATGATCTGCGGCATGCCTTCGCCACCCATCGGTTGGAGCGCTGGTATCGTGCCGGTCAGGATCCGACGTTGCTCCTACCGTGGCTGTCCGCCTATCTGGGCCACCGCAACTTGCTCGGTACGCAGCGCTATCTTCGGGGGACTCCGCGGACACTCGGGATCGCTTCGGAAAGGTTCCGGCGGAGCTTGGGCTTTGATCCTGCAATGCCATGAAGAAGATCGATCCACTCTTTGATGCCGTCGAGTCATTCTTCATCGACCACCTGCAACGCCCCCGGGGCTACAGCCCCTGCACGCTGGCGAGTTACCGGGATACGCTCCGCCTCTTCTTTGACTATTCAGCCGGCGTTCAGGCGGTGAGCGTGGATCGCTTGCGCCTCTCAGATCTCGACGTCAAACTGGTGCTCGGATTCCTCGATTACTTGGAAAAGGATCGCCACAACGCGGTCTCCACTCGGAACTGCCGACTCGCCGTCCTGCACAGCTTCTTCGCGCATGTCCTGCGCCGTCTTCCCGACCAGGCTGGGCGGGTCGCACGCATCATCGCCTTGCCTCCCAAACGACATTGCCCCGCCCCGCCGCATTACCTCGATCCCCCCATCGTTCGGTCTCTCTTGCGTCATCCCGACCGACAAACCACCAGCGGCCGGCGCGATTACGCGCTCTTGCTCTTCCTTTACAACACCGGCGCTCGGGTGAGTGAGGCCACGGCCCTTCACGGCCAAGATCTGATGCCCGGTTCGGTCGTCAAGCTTCGGGGCAAGGGCAACAAGGAGAGGGTTTGTCCGCTGTGGCCGCAAACCGTCGCAGCCATCAAAGCTCAGCGGCCCTCAGCCCAGGAGAATCCCGATCAGCCCGTCTTCCGCAATGCGCGCGGCCAGTGTCTGTCTCGTCACGGGGTGTACCACATTCTGAGAAGGCATGCCGACAGCCTGCACAAAGCCGATCCGCGATTTCCGGCCAAAGTCTGGCCTCATCTGATGCGCCACTCGTGTGCCGTCGCGCTGCTGCAGGCCGGGGTCGATCTAGTGACGATCCGCGACCAGCTTGGCCACGCCAGCGTGGCCACCACCAGTCGTTACGCTACCAGCAATCTCAAACTCAAGCGCGCTGCCCTGGAAGCATTCTGGGCCGCAGCCGGCTTGGCGTCACCCAGACGAGGGTCTTGGAAGCCAAGCCCGAAACTCGCCCAATTTCTACGTTCGCTTTAACCGCCGCGTTAATGTGCTGCAGCCCACTCTCATAGCCCTGAGTTTCCTATGCCAATCGCCTCGCGCTCAACATTACGGCAGCACAACATAAGGTCATCTCGGTGTGCACAAGACGATGCAAGGCCAGGCCAGCGATCTCGGCGGCGGCTGGCTCGCGGCGAACGACTTAAACTTCTCCTCGCGTTACCTTGATGCCGTGAAGCGCGTCACGCCCGCCGACCTTCGGACGTCCCCGCAGCGCGCAGTCGAAACCCGCGACAAGAAACAAGCCGTCGTGGTCCTCGGCTTTCCGGGCACCACGCCACAGCCCCGAGCGATTCGCGCTGGAGTTGATCCAGGAATCCTGCAGCGATCTCGGCTCACGCCTCTTCCTGCGAATCCGAGAAAAGCTGGGGCTGGCCTATTACACCGGCGCGATGAACTTCCTTGGGCTGGTGCCCGGTTTCTTCGCCTTCTACGCCGGCACCGAGCCGGAGAAGATCGCCCAAGTCGAATCGGAAATGCTCAAGGAAGCCGAGTTGCTCCGCGCCGACGGTCTCACTGCCGACGAGTTGCGTCGCGCCAAGGCGAAGGTGATTGGGCAAAAGAAAATCGAGCGGCAGGAATTGAGCGGTTTCGCGATGGGCACCGCGCTCGACGAACTCCACGGCCTCGGCTACGGGAACTCCGACGCCGAGGACGCCCGTTTCGAACCGGTGACCAGCGCCGACATCATCGCGGTGGCGCAGAAGTACCTGTAGCCCGAGGCAGTCGTGACGGCGGTGGTGAGGCCGGGAACTGGATAACTGATCGGAAGCCGTTCGAGGCTGCGATAGCAGAATTTCGTTCATCGAAAGGTGGACGGTCCATTCGGGTGGCTGGCTGGGCAGCACCCGGCGACTTCTCGCTTCAGACTTTCAAACATTCGAAGAGCGCTGGTGCAGTTGTGGTTTCTTTGAATGGCCCTTGCATGGCGGGAGTCGAAATCCTTTGTGGGCGATCAATCTAGGATGCAGCACGCGATGAAGTTTTGGGCGGAACGAAACCGCAGCCGACAACTTCTCGTCCGCCGAACCGTGTCTCTATTGCCCGCATGAACATCACGCAGATTCTCGTGGACAAGGGACTCCTCCGGGCGGAGCAGTTGGACGAGGCGATCGCGCTCCAGAAGGCGGAGGGTGTGCGCTTGGATCGTGCCATCATCAAGTTGGGCTTCCTCACCGAACGTCAGTGGCTCGAGGTCATGTCGGAACAACTCCATCTCCCGATGGTGGAGCTGGCGGATCTGACGATTGATCCACAGACGTTGCGCGCGCTGCCGCCGAAGATCGTTTATCGCAAGCGGCTCATTCCCATCTCCCGCGAGAACGGCACGCTGAACGTGGCCACGAGTGACGCCTTCGACCTTTACGCGTTTGACGACATCCGTTTGCTCACCGGCCTGGACATCCAGCCCGTGCTGGCGCCGCGCGAGGACATTGAGAAGCTCATCAAGACCCACTACGGCCTCGGGGGCGACACGCTCGACGAAATGGTGGGCGCCGATGAAGTGCAGGTGGGCGATGCCGGCGGTGAAACGAGCGACGACCTGCTTGAGATGGCGCAGGAAGCGAGCGTCATCAAGCTGGTGAACGAGATCATCCTGGAAGCCGTGAACGAGCGGGCCAGCGACATCCACATCGAGCCGTATGAGCATCACCTGTCGATCCGCTACCGCATTGACGGCGTGCTCCAGGAGGCGTCGGTGCCGCCGCAGATTCACCGGTTCCAGGCCGCGATCATCAGTCGCATCAAGATTCTGGCGAACATGAACATCGCCGAGCGCCGTGTGCCGCAGGACGGGCGCATCAAGTTCTCGGTCGGCGGACGGCAGATTGACGTCCGCGTCAGCGTCATCCCGATGCTGTTCGGCGAGGGCATCGTCATGCGCTTGCTCGACAAGGCCAACGTGCTGTTCACCCTGCCGGAACTCGGGATGGACGAAACGACGTTCGCCCAGTTCAACTCGTTGATCGAGCGTCCGCACGGCATCCTCCTCGTCACCGGCCCGACGGGCAGCGGCAAGACGACGACGCTTTACGCGGCGCTGAACGCCATCGTCGGACCCGGCATCAAGGTGCTCACCGTCGAGGACCCGGTGGAATATCATCTGCAAGGCGTGAACCAGATTCCGGTGGACCAGCATGTCGGGATGACCTTCGAGCGTGGCTTGCGCGCGATCCTGCGTCACGATCCGGATGTGGTGATGATCGGTGAAATTCGCGACCTCGAAACGGCCCGGGCGGCCATCCAAGCGTCGCTGACCGGTCATCTGGTTTTCTCGACGTTGCACACGAACGACTCGGCTTCGGCTCCCATGCGGCTCATCGACATGGGCGTGGAACCTTACTTAGTGAGCAGCACGTTGATCGGTTCCATGGCCCAGCGCTTGGTGCGGAAGATTTGTCTCAAGTGCAAGGTCCGACTCCAGCCGGATGCGACGAAGCTGCCGAAAGATTTCCACTATTCGCCAGACGACAAGCTGTTTCGCGGCGAGGGCTGCCCGAACTGCCGGCACACCGGGTACCGGGGCCGGTTGGGCTTGTTCGAATTGCTGTTGATGACCGAAGTGATTTCGCAACAAGTGATGGAACGTGCCCCTTCCCCCGACATCGTGGCGGCGGCCCGCAAGTCCGGCCTGAGACTGCTCCGGGAAGATGGCTGGCTCAAAGTCCGCCGCGGCATCACCACGCCGGAAGAGGTGATCACTTGCACGGCGGTCTAACGCATGTTGAACCCAATCGCATGACCCCAGATGTACTCACTGCACTTTATGAAGCGCAAATTTGCCCCGCTTGCGGCTTCAAGCTTTGGTTTAAGCCTTGGTCTGGTCAATCAGCGAGCGATGAGATTTGTCCGAGTTGCGGCATTCAGTTCGGTTACACGGACTTCACCACTCCTGGAGATCTAGCCGGGCGAATTGCTCGCTACGGGCACTGGCGTCGCAAGTGGATCGCGGCAGGTATGAAATGGGAAGGCATGGAAGCAAAGCCAGATGATTGGAATCCCCAAAAGCAGCTTGAGAGAGTTCAGGATGTGGCTTAACAAGATTACTGGAGCGGGCGGGGCACGCCAGTTGGCAATGCGGACGCGCCGGGCCACCCGCGTCGATCAGTTCTGTCGTACGTACGCCGCCGCATGACACGATTTCAGTACACCGCCCTCAACGACTCCGGGGAGACAATCTCTGGAGCCCTCGAAGCTGAATCCGAGGCGATGCTGCTGCGTTTGCTCGAAGAGAAGCGGCTCTTCCCCGTCTCTGTGCGGGGCGATGCGAAATCCCGTGGGAACCGCCTGGGGTTCCATCGCCGGGTGCGCGGCCGGGACCTGGGAATCATGTACGGCCAACTCGCAGACTTGATCGGATCGGGAGTGCCCCTGTTGCGGGCACTGGATTCACTGATCCGGTCCACGGTCAGCACGTCCCTCGTGGCGATCCTCAAGGAAATCCGGGCCAGCGTGGCGGACGGCAAATCGCTGACGGAATCGCTGCGCGCCTTCCCGAAGGTCTTTCCCGCGTTGCACGTCGCGATGGTGCAGGCCGGTGAACGGGCGGCCTTCATGGAACAAGTGCTGCGCAGCCTGGCCGAATTCCTGGAGCGGCTTGACGAGTTGCGCAGCAAGGTACTCGGGGCGCTGATTTACCCGGCGCTGCTCACGGTCGTGGGAACAGCGGTCATGATCGGCGCGCTGATCTTTTTCGTGCCGCGCTTTGAGCCGCTGCTGGCCAACGCCCACAAGCCGCTGCCCACGGAGATCATTTTCGGCCTCAGCCGGATCCTGCGCAGTTACTGGTATGTGCTGCTGGTCCTGGCGGCCATCGGGACGGCGGCGGGTTGGACTAGCCTGACAAGCCAGAAAGCGCGCCGGTGGACCGAGTACTGGCGGCTGAAGGTTCCCGTCGTGGGGTCCGCGTTGCGCCTGCTCGCGATCACGCGGTTCTGTCGAATTCTTGGGACGATGCTCGCCAACGGAGTGCCCCTGCTGCAGGCGCTCAAAATCAGCAAGGATGCGACGGGATCCTTGCTGCTGGCGGAGCGGATCGCCGAGGCCACCGAGTCCGTCCGCGACGGCAAGCGCCTTTCCGAACCTTTGGCCGAGGGTGGCTTCATCCCGGAGCAAATCCTGGCGATGATCGCCGTCGCGGAAGAATCAAACAAGCTCGACAAGGTGCTGCTGCAAATCGCCGATACGGTCGAGCGCCGGACGAATCGCACGGTGGACCAGGCGGTGCGCCTGGTGGAGCCGGCGATTCTCTGCGTGGTGGCGGCCGGGATCGGCTTTCTGGCGCTGGGCTTGCTGCTGCCGATATTCACGCTGGCCAGTTCGCTGGGCACGCGCTGATCCGGCGCCGGGGCGGAATTGAATCTTGCTTCCGCTGCCGGCGTCCGGCTTACATTGTTCAAGAGTAAAACTCAGACTATGACGATTCGACATCTTGCTTCGTTGCGAAAACCGGGGACCCGTTCGGGTTTCACGCTGATCGAAATCCTGTTGGTGATAGTGATCATTCTGTTGCTCGCGGGGGCGCTGGTGGTGTTCGTGTTGCCCCAGCAAAAGGGCGCGGAAAAGAACACGACCAAGCTGCTGCTGAGCCAGATTGCCAGCGCTTTGGACATGTACCGGCTGAACATTGGGCATTATCCCAAGGAGGACGAAGGCGGCTTGGAGGCGCTGTTGAAGAAGCCCACCTTTGAGAATGAGCGCCTCGGCGAGAAGTGGCAGGGGCCGTATCTGAAGCCGGGCACCACGCTGGAAGATCCGTGGGCCAACAAGCTCGTTTACGAGCTGGTGGACTCGACTTTGGCCACCGACGACAACAAGTCCGCGCTGCCTTACAAACTTTACTCGATCGGGCCGGACGGCCAGCCGGACACGGACGATGACATCAAATATCTCTCCGAAAAAGAACCGGGCATGGATTCGTCGTCGGGGTCGGGGACGAAATAGGCTCCCCAATGCCCTATGCAAATGAGGACCGGTCCGCAACGTCGTGAGGCCGGTCGCGGGTTTACCCTCATTGAACTGCTCCTCGCGACGGTCCTGATGCTGCTGCTGATCAGCGCCGTGGTCTTCAGCTTCTCCAGTTTGCAGCGCGGGTCGGAATTGGACGAAGGAGTGGCGCAGTTCGAAGCGTTGCTCCGTTATGCCCGGGCGCACGCCGAAAACACTGGCCGCCAGGTGCTGATTTCCTTTGAAGATGCCAACGATCCTGACATGCCCGGGCCGCCCGCCAGCATCCAGGTGACTTGGGAACCGGATCCGCTCGGCCAGCCCGGAGTGTTCGAGCGGCTCCTAGTCGCCGAGCAATATGTGGAGGAAATCAACCGCCTGGTGCAGGTGGAGGGTGTGAGCGTGAGCGAGCCCGCGAGCACCCCGCGGACTGGTTTCAGCAGTGGGAATCCAACCGAGGGAGAAAACTCCTTTGAGGACTTTTTCGATTTCCTGCCTTCCATCCGAGTCTATCCAGATGGGTCCAGCGACTCGGCGGAAGTGGTGCTTTCTTCGCGCGCCGAGGATGACTTCCGAAAGATGGGAGTCAGGCTGGTCGGAATCACCGGGGCTATCCGGCACGAGCAGATCGGCGAGCCACAGGCAAACGAATCCGGCAAGGAAAGCGACTCCCAGTCCGCACTCGCGCGAAAGGACATGGGGGCGATTGCCGCGCGACAGCCGGCTGATGTCGCCAAGCCCGCCACACCGGACGCCACCGGCAGAGGTTCGCCTCCCCAATGAGTCTGGGATTTGGCCGCAGCCAAAACACGAGCAGGACAGTGAAACCGAGGCCGTCAGCGACAACGGGCGTTGTGAAGCAATCCGCCAACCGGCGAAGGGGCGCGGTGCTGCTGGAGGTCGTGCTGGCGCTGGTTCTGTTTGTCGCCGCCGCCGCCGTCTTCACCTCGGCGATCAACGCGTCGGTGGACAGCGTGGAGCGGCAGCGCCTGAACACGCACGCGGTGGACCTCGCCATTACCGTCCTCTCGGAATTGCAGATGGGCATCCGCTCCACGGAAACCAATGGGCCGGAAGCCTTCCCCGAACCTTTCGAAAACTGGTCCTGGGAACTACAGTCCGAGTCAGTCGAAAGCGATACAGGCGAGGCGACTTCGCTGACCAAGGTCGAGGTTGTCATCCGTCACAAAGAACGCCCGGTGGTTTACCGGCTAAGCCAAATCGTGCGTCTGAGAGGCGCGGGGAGCGGAAAGGAGGAGCCCAGTGCGGCTGAACCGTTCTGACCGGAAGCGCGTTGCAGGCGGCTTCACCCTGATCGAGGTGCTCCTGGCCATCGGCATCGCGATCGGCATCCTCATCGTCGCGCTTTACTTCTACAGCCAGGCAACGGAGTTGCGGACGCGGCTTCTGGCGGAGTCGGAGCGGGTTACCGCGGTGCGCTTGGTGATGGACCGTGTCACGGCGGATTTGCGCTGCGCTTACGGGACCTTTTCCTCGGGGAGCGGGATCAGTGGAGATTCAAGCTCGCTGCAAATCGTGAAAACAGAGCTGGCTTCGCGCTCGGCTTGGGCGGGCGGAAAACTCGGGCGCGCGGCAAATGCGGAAACGGACTTGAAGCTCGTGAGCTACACCGTCAGCAGTGCGCTGGAAGGAACCAATACAGTCGTCACTGGACTCGTGCGGACGGAGTCACCCCTCGTGCAGACGCGACAGCAGGCGTTGAACGACCGGCGCGCGAACGAGGCGACCGTCGAAATCCAAACCGAAGCCGTGCCCAGCCCGGAACCGCTGACCGACGCCATCCGCTTCGTCCATTTCCGTTACTGGGCTGGATCGAGTTGGCTGGAGTCTTGGAGCGGCAGCCGCCTGCCCCAAGGCGTCGAAGTCAGCCTGGGAGCGGAAGCGCTGCCCGAAGGCTTTTTGCCGGAGGACTACCCCTACGAAGTATTTCGGCGGTTGGTGTGCCTCCCCAGCGCCACGTCGAATCCGGGGACCGCGCCACTTTCGGGGCTAGACGAGTTGATGCTCCCAGACGAGGAGATGAAACCGTGAACGCGGCGCTGAGCGTTTGTGCAAGAATCCACTGCGGGCTTCGTGGCCGTCCTTCGTCCTCGTCCTTGTGCTCGAAGGTCTTTGGTTTATCGAGGACGAGGACGAAGGACGAGCACGAGCACGAAACCGCCTTACGGAATTCCTTGCCGGCTCCGGGGAAGAACCCTCACACCCGCGGCTTCGCCCTGGTCGCGGTGCTGGTGATCATCATGCTCCTGTCGATGGTAGTGCTGAGCCTGATGTTCCGACTCAAGGCTGAGAGCACGGCTTCGTCCGCCGGCGCCGGCGCCGAGCAGGCGTGGGCGGCCGCGATGAGCGGCATCCGGGAAGCCTTGCGGGTCGCGAAGGAAAGCAAGCCCGGGGCGCTGGACTGGCAGGACGCGCCCAGCACGTTTCGCGACCGGTTCGTACTCGATGACGGCGCGGATCGCTGGTATTTCACCGTCTATTCCGCTGCCGGGCCGGACAGCTTGCAGGAAATCCGGTATGGCCTCGCCGATGAGGCCGGCAAGCTGAACCTCAACACCGCCACGGAAACCAACCTCGTGCGCCTGCCCCGGATGACTGTCTCGCTCGCACAGACGCTGCTCGATTTTCTGGATGCCGACGACACACCGCGCGCCGAGGGCGCCGAGCAGGAGTATTACGATACGCTCCCGAATCCGTACACCATTCGCAAAGGCCCGCTCGCCACGTTGGACGAATTGCTGCTGGTGCGTGGATTCACACCTGCGCTCCTGGATGGCGAGGATGCGAACCGCAACTTCATCCTCGACGGAAACGAGAACGACAGCGACCAGTCGTTTCCGCCGGACAACAGCGACGGCAAGCTCGACCTCGGCTTGCGCCCGTATCTCACAGTTGCTGCGGCCGACCTCAACGAGGACAAAGACGGTTTGCCACGCACAGATCTGAACGATCCTGACGACCCCTTGCCGAAGCTGGACCTGCCGGAGGCGCTCGTGAAATACATCGAGGTGGCGCGGACGAACAAAATCGAAATTGCCGAGCCTTCCGATTTGCTGGAGGCTAAAACCAAAGTGAAGGACGCCAGCGGTCGGGAAGTTGAAATGCAGTCCGGCGTCGGGAAAGCCGAATTGCCGCTCGTCCTCGATCGGTTTACGACAACAACGGACGAACTCTTGGTCGGTTTGATCAATGTGAACACGGCTCCCGCGCCCGTCCTAGCCACTGTGCCAGGAATCGACGAGGCGCTGGCGGAGTCCATTGTGTCGGCCCGGCGCGGACTGAGCGCCGAGAAGCGGCAGACCACTGCCTGGCTTTTCACCGAGGATGTGGTGAGCGCCGAAGTCTTCAAGCAACTCGCGCCCTATCTCACCGCCCGCAGCCGGCAATTCAGTTTCCACGTCGTCGGCTACGGATTGCCGTCGGGCCGCTTTCGCGTGTTCGAGGTGATCATTGACACAGTGCGAGGTCATTCCGAGATCAGTTACCTGCGCGAGTTGACGCGGTTGGGGTTGCCGTTCCGCCTCGAGGCGGCCATGGAGGGCAAAGGTGGCTGATCGAGCGCAAACCAAGTCGTCCTTGCTGAAGGCGCTGAACTTCCTGCGCGCGGGCCGTCGGCGAAACGCGGGCCGGTCTGGAGCCGTCGCGGCCGTTGACATGGACGGGCAAACGCTGCGCGTCGTGAATGCCGTTCCGCGCGGCAGCCGGATGGCGGTGACACGCATTGCGGCTGAGCCTTTGGATCTC
The DNA here is from genome assembly GCA_903847485.1 of uncultured Verrucomicrobiota bacterium. Lineage (GTDB taxonomy): Bacteria > Verrucomicrobiota > Verrucomicrobiia > Limisphaerales > JAJXZI01 > CAINDV01. The sequence goes on along the minus strand of CAINDV010000141.1, from coordinate 17,770 downwards.
CCGGCAAACGCCGACCGCTCTGATCCCGAGGTGATGGGCAAAGCCATCGCCAAGGCCCTCGACAAATCACGGATCAAGCCGAGGGCAGTCGTGATGGGTGTGCCGCGGGCTTCGGTCGTCTTGCGGACGCTCACCCTGCCGTTCATCAAGGACGTCGGCCAATTGGCGGCGATGGTTCATTTGCAGGTCAGCAAGGATCTTCCCTTCCGCGTGGATGAAGCGGTCATCGACTTCAAAGTGCGTCCCCAATCCGCCGCGGTCCAGCCGGCTGAACCGGATGAAACGTCTGATGATGCCGACGCCGAAGAAGCGACTTCGGCCGCTCCGCCGGCGCCCCCCAAGCTGGAAGTGCTCGTCGGAATCGTGCGACGCGAGGTGGTGGACTTCTACCAAAAGCTCGCCGTGGCCGCGGACTTCAAGCTCGTGGCGTTGGGGCTTCTTCCGTATGGAAACGCTCGCTGTGTGGAAGCCTGTCATGTGGCGGATGGTGAAGAAGGTGTCGCCATTGTCACGTTGCGGCCCGACGAAGTGGGGATCGACGTTGTCGTGCAGGACTCGCTGCTCTTCAGCCGGGGCGCCGCGATCAAGCCGCGCACGGAGGCGAGTGAAGCTGCGATCTTGCCCCCGATGGTGAGCCTGGCTCCGACCAGCACGGCCCCGGACGCCGAGGCGGAGGATGCTGCCGCGCCGGACAAGCCAGACACGTTCGTCGAGGCGGTAAACATCGAAGTGGTTCGCAGCCTGCACAGCTACGGAGGCATGGACCCCTCACGCCCGGTCGCCAAGGTTGTGGTGGCAGGGGCAACGGGTCATGAACAGGCCGTCGTGGAAAACCTGAGCGGCCGGCTCAACATTCCGTGCCGCGTGCTCGACGTGGTGAAAAGCCTGCACCTGCCCCAGGCCGCGAGCGGACATGCCGCCGGTTCTTTGTCTGGCATCGGGCTTGGGCTCGGCGTGAATGACGCGCGGGGACTTCCGTTTGACTTCCTGAATCCGAAGCGGCCCGCCCAGCCGCGGAACACGCGCCGGACGATGCTGCTGCTCGGGGCGGCTGCGCTGGTCGGGCTGATGGTCTGCGTCATTGGGTTGCGCTCCTACCTCATCGGCAAGCGGGTGGAGTTGCGCACTCGCCTTCAAAACGAACTTGTCCAGGCCAAGAAGCCGCGCCCGGTTTATCGTCAGATGCGACAGCAGTTCACGACGATCCAGGGCTGGATGCAGGGATCTCACAACTGGCTGGAGCATTACGCTTATCTGTCCGCCGTGTTGCCGCCGAGCGAGGAAATCTACATCACCTCCATCTCCATCAGCGGTCAGGGTGCGATTCGTCTGTCCGTCCAGGCGCAGAGCGGCGCCATCCTCGCCAAACTAGACAAGCAACTCCGGAGCGCCGGCTATGAAGTCAAGCCGCTGGCCATAAACCCCGGCCCCGACAGGTTCGGCTACGAATTCCGCTCCGCCGTCGAATTGATCGTGCCGGAGAAGTTGAAAATCGACCTCACCAAAGTGCGTCCGCCCGCGCGGCTGCCTGATGACGCTTCGCTCGATGCGGTTCCTCGGAAGGGAGGCTCGTGATGAACCCGCGCGAGCGCAACCTGCTCATCCTGGTCGGCGGCTTGGCTGCGCTGCTGGTGGTGGGCTTCGGCCTGAGATACGTCATCACAAAACCGCTCCAGCAACTCGACAAGCAGATCGACGGCCTGCGCGCGGAGTTGACCAGCATCGCCACTGAGCGGCGGAACTACTTCGCGGATGAGGATCGCGTCAAAGCCTTCGCGCAGCGCACGTTTTCGGATGATTTGAACAAGGCCAGCGCGAAGTCCGGCGAGATTCTGACGCGGCTGATCCTGCAAAGTGGACTTCACGAGGAGGACTTCACCCGCCTCCCGGCCGGTCCGCGCAAGTTGCGCAACGCGGGCGAAATCGGCTGGAACGTCCAGGGCGACGGTCCGCTCATGCCGGTGGTCAACCTGCTGTTTCTCCTCCAGGAATCGCCTTACCTGCGCCGCGTCGATGGCGTCACCATTTCCCCAGCCGAAACGGCGGGCAAGGTGCGGGTGAAGTTCCGTTATCTGACACTCGTGCTGGTGCCGGCTCCGGAGGTAGAATGGAAGGAGCCGATGCCCAAATTCACGCTCGACAGCCCGGAGCGCCGGATTCTGGATTCGATCGTCGCACGCGACATTTTGCGCCCCTACATCCAGCGCCCGCCAGCGCCGCCGGTGAAAGTCACGCCGGGGAGGCCCGGAGGATCGTCGGTGGCCGCGAAGCCGCTTCCGGGTCCGGAAAGCTTGAAGATTGTCTCGCTGTCCGAGTGGGATGGTTTTCCGGAAGTCCACGTCCGCGACACCGTGAACGAGCGCACCCTGCGCTATCGAATCGGTGATGAAATGGCGGGCGGCGTGATTGTTATGGTGGACTATCGCGCGCTGCCGATGCGGGGCAATGAGGGGATCAAGTCGTTCAGCCGGGTGATCCTCAAAATTGGCAGCGAATACTGGGCCATCGAGCGCGGTCGAACATTGGCAGACAAATACTTGATGACGCCGGATCAGTTGCCGGAGAATATTTCCGGGTTGTGAACGGATTTCGTTCAGGCTCAAAGCTCAGCCAGCAGATTTGGCCAAGTCGTCTGTCGGGCGACGCGCCGGAGCCAGGCAACGCAAGAATCCGAACCTGCTGTATCGCCGACTTCCAAGTCGGCGCGGCGCCGGCAGGTGATGTTCTCAGATCGGGAGCTCATCGAACTTTGGTGTGATTGTTATGAAAATGCCCAACCTTCGTTTTGTCGTGCTGGCTTGCGTGCTGAGCGGCGGAAGCGCCCTCTTCACCCGGCCAGTAGTCGCCCAAACCAACGCCCTGGAAACGAGCGCAGCCAAGCCGGTTCGTGCCGCTGCGAACAGCGCGGAGGCTCCGCCTGAAGCGAGCGCCGAGGCCAAAGACGCGTCCGCCACGCCCGCCGCGCGACCGGCCGACGGTGCCATCACCATCTCGGCGACCAAGCCTGCGCCCGCCACGAACGCGCCGGCGCGCAACATCCGGTTCCAGTTCGAGGGCATCACGTACATGGACGCCCTCGAACGCTTCGCGCAGATGGCGGGCAAGCCGTTGGTCACGGACACGAACATCCTCGGCACGCTCACCTTCAAAGACCCGAACCCGTACACGTACGGCGAGGCGCTCGATATGTTGAACGTGATGCTGGCGATGAAGGGAACCATGCTCATGGAGTCCGGCCACTACCTTCAGCTTGTGCAAGTCAAGCAACTGCCGCAGATGCCCCTCAAGATCATGCGCGGGGTGGACCAGAGTGGCGACATGCGGCCCGGCGAAGTCGTGACCGTGGTGCTTCCGGTGAAAAACGTGGATTCGAAGGAAATCGCCGACGCGATCACAGCCATGTTGTCCAACGCCGGTTCCGTGGCGCCGCTGCCCAAGGGCCGGGGGCTGATCGTCACGGACAAGCTGGGCAGCATTCAGCGGATTCGCTACCTCCTTTCGCAGATCGACACCGAAGCCACGGTGGATCGGCAGATGAAGACTTACACGTTGATCCACGCATCGGGCGCCATCGTCTGCGACTTGCTGAATCGCACCTTCGGCATCGCGACGGCTCCGAAGCGCACCCAGTACAATCCCAACAGCAAGCAACTCGAAGTCCTCCCGCCTGACCCTAACGACTACGTCACTGCGGTGTACGACGACGCTTCGCGGACGCTCGTCCTGTTTGGGCCGAATGAGCGCATGGCCCTGGCGGAAGAACTCGTCAACCGCTTTGAGCAGCAAGGCGGCGGCGGCGGCGACGTGCGCATCTACTACCCGAGTTCGATCAAAGCCGACGAACTTGCCAGCCTCATCCGGCAGGCGATTCCCGGCGTGGCAGCGGCGGGCGAAAACGCGACGGGGGCGGCCACGAAGGCCAGGCTGATTCCCGACGTGGTGCAGAACCGGCTCATTGTTTCGGCCCCGATTCCTGGACAGCTTGAGGACATTGAGCGGTTGATCACGCGGCTCGACAAAGGGGTGCAGGGAGCGAAGAGCAGCGACGGCTCGGTGCCGGTGCGTTCGACCACCATCCAGCTCACCCGAGTTTTCCGCCCGCGCGCCGCCGAGGCGACGAACATCGCGCAGATTCTCACGACGGCTCTGACGCGCAAGCAGCCCAACGGCCAGGTCACGACGACCGCCAGCGTGAGTTCTGAGCCGGGCAGCCAGAGCGTGGTGGTGAGCGGTTCGCCGGGCGACATTCAGATTGCCTCGGACATCGTCGCGCAATTGGAAACGGGCACCTCCCAGCCGACGCCGTTGCAAACGAAATTCATCGAACTCGGCTCAATTGCGGAGGCCAGGCGCCTCCAACCGATCGTGGAGCAGCTTTACCGCAACCAGGTCAGTGACGGTTTCCTGGGCCAGGGCGCCCATGCGAAGATCCTCGCCGACACCGAGTCGGGCCGCCTCATTGTCACCGCGAGCGAGGAGCACGTCACCAAGATCGAGGCGCTGGTGAAACAGCTTCGCGGGGACCGAGGGTCCAAGGCGCAGGAGCGCCGGCTGCAGATCATCACGCTCAAGGCGACGAAGGTGGACACGCTCCTCAAGAGCATCACTGACCTCACCGGCGAACGGATGAACGAGAAGCGTTTCCAGGATTTGCCCAAGCCGCTCATCCTGGCGGACGCGCCGAACAACCGGCTGCTCGTGACCGCCACCGACGACCAGTTGAAAGAGATCGAGCAAGTGATCAGCACCCTCGACGTGGCGCCGGAGAAGACACATCGCGAGATGACATTGATTCCCGTGACATCGAAGTCGGCGTCTGAACTGATTGCGCTTGCCACGCAGTTGATGACGCAGATGGGCGATGACCAGACGAACCCACATCTTGCGCCCAAGCTCGTGCCTGACGCTTCCGGCAAGCAGATCATCGTGGTCGCCACCACCAAGGACACGCAGCGCATCTCCGAATTGGTCAAGCAGCTTGATGGTGCGGCCGCGACGACTTCAGCGCGCCAGTTTCGGGGGGTCGATTTGTTCAGCCGCACCACGACTGAATTCACGCCGCTGGTGCAGCAGCTTTACCAGGAGCAGTTGAAGGGCGCGCTAGAGCCGGCGGGCGGCCCGGCGGCGCTCATCGCGGACCCGAAGAACAACCGCATCATGGTCAGCGGGACCGAGAAGGAAATCGCCCGCGTCGAATCCATCATCCGCCAGCTTGACCCGTCTGAGTCGAAGGCGGCGAAGGAAGAGACGCGCGTCATCCGGCTCAAGTCGGCCCTGGCGCAGGACCTCGCGGGCCTCGTCGAGAAAAGCCTCGGTTCGCAGTCCACGAAGGTAAAAGTCCTGACGGATGCCCGCAGCAACAGCCTCGTCGTCTCCGGTGAAGCGAGCGCCGTGGATGCCGCCGCGAAGATCATCAACGATCTGGACACCCGATCGGACTCTTCGCCAAAGGAGATGAGGATTTTCGAGCTCAAGCAAGGCGAAGCGGCCTCGACCAGCACGTTGGTCAACAGCCTTTTCGCGGAGTTGATGAAGGACAAGCGCGGCCCGGATTACGTGGTGCAGACCAAGATCGTGCCGGACGCCGCCGCCAACCGGCTCATCGCCACCGGGCCGAAGGAGGAACTGAGCCTGATCAACGATTTGGTCGAGCGCCTCGACCAGGCTCCGGAGGCCACCGGCGGCGCGAAGGTGTTCAAGCTTGTCAACGCGGATGCCGTCCAGGTTGTCGGCGTGCTTTCGAACGTCATGCTCAAGTTCGACGCGCGCAACCAGCCGATCCGCCGCGTCTCGCTTTCAGCCGATCGCGAGTCCAACAGCATCATCGTCACCGGCCAGCGCAATGATTTGCGGGACGCGGAATCCATCATCCAGCGCATCGACAACGAGGGCTTCGACCCCAGCACCGGCGGCGGCGGCGGCGGTTTCGCCACGAGCCGGGCGCGGGAATTGAAAATCATCGAGGTGAAGTCCGAAGATCCGGATGCGCTCGCAGCCCTGGCGATGAAGGTCTTCACCGCGCAGAACACGGGCCGCACGATCACGAACCTGGTGAGCATCACCGTCGAGCCAAACGGCAAACGCCTCATCGTCCTCGCACCTCCCAACGTGTTGCCTCAAGTCGAGACCGCCATCACCACCCTCGACGCGAAGTCGGACTCCGGTGTGCGCGAGTTGCAGAACATCGATTTGAAAAACGCCAGCGCGACGGAGCTTCTGCCGGCGGTGCAACGCATTTACACCGAACAGTCGCAGGGGAAGACCGGCCGGCCGGCGACCATTTACCCGGACGCCAGCGGCACGCGCTTCACAGTCTATGGCACGAAGGAGCAGGCGGCGCAGATTCGCCAGGTGGTCGAGACGTTGGAGAGCCAGCAACGCGCGCCGCGCGAAACGAAGATTTTCGACCTCGGCAGGCTGGCCGAAGCCCAGCGCGTGCTCCCGCTCGCCCAGCAGCTTTATCGCGATCAGGTCAGCAGCAATCCGCAGGCAGGTCCGGCGGATGCGCAGATGGTCAGCGATGGCAAGACTGGCCGTGTGATCGTGTCGGCGCGGACAAACCAGATGGCGCAACTGGAGCAAATCATCACGCGGCTTCAGTTGTCCTCGACGACAAACTTGATTGCGCGGGAGACGAAAGCCCTGGACGTGGGCAACGCCGCCGAGGTGCAGCGGTTGCTGCCGTTGGTGCAGCAGCTTTACCAGGATCAATGGAAAGACCGCAACGAAACCGATCCGGCCGACGCGCAGATTGTCGCCGACGCGCGAGGCGGGCGACTCGTCGTCACCGGCAAGCCGGAGCACGTCAAGGCCATCGAAGCCATCGTGAAGGAATTTGGGAAGAGCGAAACCGCGAAGCCCAGGACCGGTGACACGCGCGACACACGGATTTTCGATCTCACCACGGCCAGCGCGCCCGAGTTGGCCACCACGGTTCGCACGCTCTACCTCGAACAAGCCAAGGCGCGTTTCGGCACGCTGGCGCCCGACACGCTTATCGTCCCCGACGCCGGCGGCAACCGGTTGATCGTCGTTGGCGAGACGGAGGAGTTGGACGAGATCGACGGGATCATCAAGAAGCTCGACAAGGTTTCCGCGCAAAGTTCTTCGGCGCGCATCTTCAAGCTCAAGTCCGCCGACCCGGCGAAAGTGGCGGAGATCATGACGGCGGCGATGGTGCGGTACGACGGCTACGGCCGGCCGCAGAAACGATGCAGCGTTAGCGTGGATGCCAAGAGCCGGATGCTGATCGTCACCGGCGACCCGAAAGAACTGCAAAGCGCCAGCGTCATCATTGAACAGCTCGACCAGTCGCTCGGCGAACGGCCCGAGCGGACGATGAAAGTCGTCACACTGCGCCAGGGCCGGGTGACGGAACTCATAGCCAAGGCCCGGCAATTGTACAACGACGCGCTCACCACCCAGCCGGTGTTGGGCACCACGGAACTGCTCATGGTGGAAGACGCCACGAGCAACCAGATTGTCCTTGCTGGCACCGAGGCGCAGTTGAATCTCTTTAACCAGATCGTCACCGAACTTCAGGCTGCCGCCACCACAACCGGTCCGCGCGAGACGAAGACGATTGAGATCGGTTTTGTCGAGGAGATGACCCGCCTGCTGCCGCTGGTGCAGCAGCTTTACCAGGAACGAGTCAAGAACCGGGACGCTTCGGACGCCGCCGACGCACAGATCATTTCGGACACGAAGAACGCCCGGTTCATCGTCACGGCGCGCACCAATCACCTCGCGATGATCGAGGACCTGGTGAAGGAACTGCGCACCACCGACCTCGCCCAACCGCGCGACACGCGCATCTTCGAACTCACCGCGGCAAACGCGGTCGAGTTCAGCACGACCGTCCGTTCGCTTTACCTCGACAACGCGAAGAACCGCGCCGGTGCGCAACCGCAGGACACCTTGATTCTGCCGGACGTTTCGGCCAACCGCCTCATCGTCACCGGCACGTCGAACGAACTCAGCGCCGTCGAGGATCTCATCAAGAAGCTCGACAAGGTCAGCGCGCAAAGCGGCACCGTGCGGGTATTCAAGCTCAAGTCCGCCGACCCGGCGAAGGTGTTGGAAATCCTCCTCAACACGCTCACAAGCTACGATTCCTACGGACGCCAGCGCCGCCGGGTGGGTGTCACGCTCGACGCCAAGACGCGGACGATCATCGTGGCCGGCGATCCCAAGGAACTCCAATCGCTGCAAAACGCGGCGCTCATCATTGAGCAATTGGACACCGCGCTCGGCCAGCAAGCGGAGCGGAAGATCAAAGTCCTTTCCCTCAAGCAGGCGAAGGTCGCCGACCTGTCGTCCAAGGTCCGCCAGCTTTACAACGATCAGCTTGCCGGCCGGCCGGAGTTGGGCACGACCGAGGTGCTGATTCTGGAAGACGCGCCCAGCAACCAGCTCATCCTCGCCGGCAGCGAGGCGCAATTGGGGCTGATCGAGCAAATCACGACCCAGCTTGAGACGAGTTCGCTCGTGACCGAGCCGCGTGAAACCAAGGTGTATGAACTCACTTCCACGACCGCGCCGGAACTGGCGACCACCGTGAAGTCGCTTTACCAGGAAGCGATCAAGGCCCATGCGACCTCACCCGCCAGCCAGGCGCTGATCATGCCGGACGTGAATGCCAACCGCCTCATCGTCAGCGCCAGCACCAACGACCTCGCCGTCATTGACGACATCATCCAAAAGATCGACAAGACCGAGGCGCAATCGGGGCGGACGCGTGTGTTCCGGCTCAAGCAGGCCGAGGCTGAGCAAGTCGGGACGATCCTCTCGACGGCGCTGGTGCAGATGACGCCGGCCGGCCGGCAAGTGCCGCGCGTCTAGGTAGGCACAGACACCGCCAACAACCTGCTCATCGTCAGCGGCGCGCCGCAGGACTTGCAAGGGGCGGCGTTGATCATCGAGCAAATGGACACGATCCTCGCCAAAGAGCCGCGTCAACTTCGCGTGATGGCGCTCACCAACGGCCTAGCCAGCGACGTGGCAACGCGGGTCAAGTCACTCTACCAGGACCAGCTCAAGGGCCGTCCCCAGACCGGTGGCGCGGACGCCGTCGTGCTGGGAGACGATGTGGCCAACCGCCTGATCGTCACTGCGAGCGAGTCGCACATGAAGTTGATTGAGGAGATTCTCAGCAAGCTCCAGGAAACCGGTCGCGGCTCCGCCCGACAGACGCGCGTCGTCACGCTCGAGCGCAACTCGGCGACGAGCGTCGCGGCCATGCTGACGCAGTTGTTCGCCCGCGAAGTGCGCAGCACGGACCCCACCGAACGGCTCGCCGTCAGCGCCTCCAGCGACGACCGCCTGGTGGTGATCGATGGTGCCGGGGACATGCTGAAGAAGGTCGAGGAACTCGTGAAGAACCTCGACGGCGAGGGCCTGCGGGGCACGATTGAAGTGCGGACTTACCAGATTCCCGACGGCAAAGCCGACGACTTGGCACAGAGCCTGGCGCGCCTGTTCGCTGAGCGTAGCGCCGGCGCGCCCGCCCGCTATGGCATGCCCCAGAGCGGTGGCGGACTGGCCCCGCGCTTCGAGGCCGATCCCAACGGCAACGCCCTGATGGTGGCCGCCACGAAGGACCAATTCGATCCGATCGGCAAGTTGATCGAGGAGTTGAAGAAGACCGCCGCGGTCTCGAGCGAGATTCGCACGTTCATCCTCAAGAACGGCGAGCCTGACCAGATCGCGAACATCCTCGAAGACATGCTCAGCGAGGACGGCGGGCAGCGCCCAGCCGGAATGGGCGGCGGCGCGCGCCGGATGCGCTGGCGCCCGGGTGTCGGCATGGTGCCGGGCGGCGGGGAGGGCAAGTCCGTGCATATCGCTCCGGCGCCGACGCTGAATGCCGTCGTCGTGCAAGGCCCGCCCGATAAGCTTGCCCTGGCCGAGAAGATCATCCAGAGCCTCGACAAGACCGAGGTCGAGAGCCAGACCGTCATCCAGACGGTGCATTTGACGAAGGCCCGCGCCGACGCCGTGGCTGAGGCGGTGAGCAAGAACGTCACCGCCAAGGGCGCCCAGAGCCGGATGCAGCGCGTGATCGTCACGGCGGTCGAGGGGGCGAACAACCTGCTCCTCAGCGGCCCCAACGACGCCGTGACGGAAGTGATGAAGATTGTCCGCGAGCTGGACATCGAAGGCGAAGACGACGAGATCGAGGTCCGCATTTACCGGCTGGAAAACGGGCAGGCCAAGGAAGTGTCGCGGGTCGTGCAGCAGTTGCTTCAAAACGTCACACGCGCCCAGCAGCGCACCCGCACCGGCAAGAATCTCGTCATGGTCGCGCCGACGGTCGCGGTGGACGACCGCTCGAACAGCCTGATCGTTTCGGCCACGGCGTCGCATTTCAAAATGATCGAGAAGATGCTGGCACAGCTCGACAAGGCCGAGTCCAAGTCCGAACGCGACGTGCAGTTCGTCTGGCTGAAGAACGCGAAGGCGGACGATGTGGCCTTGAAGCTGAAGGCGGTGTTCGAGGGCAAGCCCGAAGCGGAGCGCCCGGTGATCGAGGCGGACACGTTTGCCAATTCGCTCACGGTCATCGCCCGGCGGGCGGACCTGTCCCAAATCCAGGAGCTTGTTGCGCGCCTCGACGAATCGACCAAGGACACGACGATCCACGTGCGGATGCGCACGGTTGAAAGCGTGCCGGTGGAGCAGATGGCGAAGATGTTGCAGAACATTTATCCGCAGATGGTCGGAGGCGAAATTCGGGTGGTGGACAAACTCCCGCCGCCCAAAGCCAGGCCTTCCGGCGCAGGCACGACAACGAATGCGCCCGCGAAGGATGAGGCTCAGGTCCAGACGGGCGCGCCGGAAGTGGTGGTCGCGGTGGACAAGGATGCCAATACGCTGCTGCTGTCCGGCCCAGCCAACGAACTGGACCAGATCGATCGCATCATTTCGGACCTCACCTTCAGATTCTTCGGCAACGAGGCTGAGCTGCGGCTTTTCTCGTTGAAGGAAGCAGACCCGGTGGTGGTGGCTCGGACGCTCAATGATCTTTTTCGCGTCGAGCAGCCGCCACAGCCACAACAGCCGCCGGCGCGTCCCGGCGAACCGCGGGTCGTGATTCAGCCGCCGAAGATGTCCGCAGTGGCCGAACCGCGCACCCGCAGCGTGATCGTGCGGGCCAAACCGACGGATTTCACCTTGGTCGAGTCCCTGATCAAGCAGATCGACTCGGGCGGCTTGAACGCGCAACTCGAATACCGCGTGGTGCTGCTCACCAACGCCCAGCCGCAAAAGGTCCTGGCCCTCGTGCAGCAGATGGTCAACCAGATGAACATCGTCCGCCCCGGCGAACCGCTCACGGTCAGCGTCGATGCGCGGTCGCGCGGCATCTTGATCGTGGCCCGCGACACGGTGCTCACCCAAGTCGAGAAGATGGTCCATTCGCTCGACTCGGTGACGGAGTATGAGCAGGCCGAGGTGCTGGTGGTCTCGCTCAAGAAAGCCAGCGCGCCCCAACTCGCGCTCGTGCTGCAATCCATGCTGCGTCCGGCGGAGCAAACCCAGGTGACGACCGAGGCCCGGGAGTTGCAGGAGCAAGTTCGCAAACTGAAAATCCAGAACGACCACGGGGAGGTGGTGCAACTCGATCTCACCAAGCCCATCAAGATCATGGCCGACCCGGTGGCGGGCAGCATCGGCGGCGCCAACCGGCTCATCATCACCTCGACGCCGGACAACCTGAAAGCGCTCGCCACCGTGGTGGCGATGATGGACACCGTGCCGGTGCTCGAAGGCGTGGACGTGAAGCTGGTGAAATTGGATTTTGCCGACGCCGCAACCGTGGCGCAGACCTTGAACACGATTTTCGCGCAAGGCGCACGCTTGGCCACTGGCCGTGGCGGTCCCGGCGAGCCGGATAGTCCGGCGGGCAAGGCCTTGGCGCATCCCTTCAACGTCGGGGTGGACGCACGATCGAATACGCTCATCGTAAGCGGGCAGCGGGAGTCCATCGAGTTGGCCATGCGCGTGATTGACGACCTCGACAGACAGGTAGAGCGATTTGTGACGGAGGTGAGATTGTTCCGCCTCAAGCACGCTTCCGCGATCCGTATGCTGCCCATGTTGCAGGCCGTTTTCACCGAAGCCGCAGCCGTGCCTGGCAGCGAAGGTTTGAGCACGATGGTCACCCGGCTCCGCACAAAACGCGACGGAGAGAGAACAAAGACCACCGAATCCCCGAAGGCGCGCCAGGCACTGGTCATCCAGGCCGACGACCTGTCGAACATTCTGATCGTCGCCGCTCGCAGCGACGCGATGCCGCTGATCGAGGACGTGATCAACCAGTTGGATATTCCCGCCGCCTCCGGGCTGGAAACCGTGCGGATCTATCCGTTGAATCACGCGGACGCCCCGACGCTACAGCGCATCATCACTTCGCTCTACACCGGCCCGAACACCGCGATGGTGCGCGCGGAAGACAAACCCAATCTCACCGTCGATGAGCGCTCGAACTCGCTGATCGTGTCCGGCAACACCAAGTCGCTCGCCGTCGTTGAAGGGCTGCTGGCCAAGCTGGATCAGAAACTGCCGGTCGAGCTGCGCGACATCCAAATCCTCCCGTTGGAGCACGCGGATGCCACTGCGGTCGCGGGCACCTTGCAGCGCCTGATGGACGCCAGGCTCACGCAGAGAGCCGCGTTGCAGAAGCAGTCGGCGGATTCTCTCAAGGTGGTAGTCATGGCGGACGAACGCAGCAACAGCCTGCTCGTTGGCGGCTCGAAAGACAGTTTTGAACTGGTTCAGTCCCTCGCCTCGCAGATCGACCAGGCCGAGCCGGCTTTGAGCGGGCAGATTCGTTTGATCCCGCTGCAATACGCGGATGCCCGGACGCTGACGACTTCGTTGACGACCTTGTTCACGCAACGCTACGCCGCCGCCCGGACGCCGGAGCAGCAGCGCAAGCGGCCGGTGATCGTTGCGGACCCGCGCGCCAACGCGCTGATGGTCGCGGCCAGCCAGGACGATAATCAAACCCTTGACGAGTTGCTCAAGAAACTCGACCAGGATTTGAAGGATCCTTCGATGCAGGTGACGGTGGTGCCACTCAAGCACAACGACAGTGCGAAAGTTGCGACCACGCTGGAAGGCATCTTCACCGCGCGCCAGCGGGTGCGCAGCGTGCCCGGCCAGCCGCCGGCGCCCCAGGACCTGGTTCGGGTGGAGACGGATTCACTTAACAACGCGTTGGTGATCTACGCCAGCAAAGAGAACCAGGAACTCGCGAAGGGACTGCTGGAGAAGATTGACATCGAGCCTGACGCCATCGGCGGCGTGGTGGAGGTTTTCGTCCTGGAGTACGCCGACGCGCAGCGCGTCTCCGGCATGTTGCGAACGCTGGTGCAGCAAGGGCTTTACCGGCCCGGCTCGCCCGCCACCGGCACCAAGGGCACGTCGAACCGCGACGCCTTGGCGGTGACGATTGATCCGCGGAACAACACGCTCATCGTGTCGGCCAGCCCGGAGAACCTGCTCGTGGTGAAGGAGGTCATCAAGCGCGTGGACACGAAAGACTTTGCCGCCGCCGGGAACATGAAGCTGTACACGTTGAATAGATCGCGCGCCAGCAGCCTGGCCACGGTGTTGGAGCAGTTCTTCCGCGCCAAACGGGCCGGTGAGGCCGTCGCCATCAACGCCGCGGAGCGCTCCGTGCCGGTGGCAGTGATTCCCGACGACCGCAGCAACACCTTGCTCGTCACCGGCAGCAAGGAGAGCTTTGACGCCATGGACCGGCTGGTCGAGCAACTCGACGGCGAGGACGTGTTCACCCGCATGAACTTCCGCGTCTTCCCGCTCAAGAAGGCCACGGCCATGAAGCTCCAGGGCACCTTGCGCCAGATCGTCACCAACCGCCCGCAGCGAATCAAAGGCGAAGTGCCCGATCCGATCACCATCGTGGCTGACCAGTGGGTGAATGCGCTGCTCGTGGGCGCGGCAGTCGATGATCTTACGCTGGTGGCCTCGTTGATCGAGAAGCTCGATACCGACGCAGCCGAAACGGGCATCGCAGTGCAGGTCCTGCCGCTGGCCAAAGCGGACGCCCGGCGCGTCGCCACGACGGTGCAGGCGCTCTTTCGGGAAGGCACCTCCGGCACCGCGATGCCCGTCATGGTCAATGCCGACGAGCGAATGAACGCTCTGGTGATCTCCGCTGGCGAAAGCGACGCCCGGCGCATTGCCGAGTTGGTGAAGAAGCTGGACACCGACCAAGTGGCGCGGGTGTCTGAAATCAAGATTTTCCCGCTTCGCTATGCCCGGGCGGAGTCGCTTTCCACGATTCTCAACACGGCGTTGAATACCAAGCCGACCCCGCTGAATGAGATGAGTCCCAACACGCAGTCGCTGCTGCAGTTCATCACCCGCACGGAGGAGGGCAGGGAGTTGGTCACCGCCGCGCTCAAAGAGGCGGTCTTGATCACTCCCGACGCGCGGATGAATGCCTTGATCGTTTCCGGCCCGGTCGATTACATGGGGCTGTTGGAGCAGATCATCAACCGCCTGGACACGAGCTCTCCGCAGATCGCCAAGATCCGGGTGTTCACGCTGCAGAATGCCGACGTGCATCAAATGGCGACGCTCATCATGCAGTTATTCCGAATGCAAACCATGGCCGGGCAGAACGCCCCCAGCCAGCGGTCCATCCAGTACACCCTGATGCGTCCGGTTTCCTTTGACCAAGAGCCTGGCCGCCAAGACCAGGAGGAGCTGGCCTCGGCCACGCTCGGCACGGCCGAGCAGAGCGCCCTGACCGTCACAGTCGATCCCCGCACCAACAGCCTGCTGGTGGGGGGCACTGACCACTACGTGGAACTGGTGGCCATGATCATCGAGTCGTTGGATGCCAGTCCGGCGCGGGAGCGGAAGAGCGAACTTTACCGCCTTCGCAACGCGCAAGCGGACGAGGTGGCCACGGCGATCCGTTCGTTCCTCGATCAGGATCGGCTGCGAATCACGCAGGTTCTCGGCGCCGATGCGGTCGGCACCGCGCAGCGGTTGTTGGATCGCGAAGTGGCGATCGTGGCGGAAAAGACCAGCAACACCTTGCTCCTCTCCACCCACCCGCGCTTCTTCGATGAACTCAAGAACTTGATCGAAGAACTGGACCAACCCCAGCCGCAAGTCTTGATTCAGGTGCTGCTCGCCGAGGTGACACTGGATTCCGCGAACGACCTCGGTGTGGAGTGGCGGCTGCAAGACACCTGGGAGGGTGAGACGGTCAGTCCAGGCACCGATTTCGGCATTCCAAAACCGATCGCCAACTCGCCCTTTGGCCGGACGCCGGATGGCGGTTTCACGACTGTCGTCACCGGCGACAAGCTGAATTTCTACCTCCGCGCTTTGCAAAGCGATGGCCGGTTGGAGGTGCTCAGCCGTCCGCAGATTTTGACCAGCGACAACAAGGCCGCCACGATCAACATCGGGCAGAAAGTGCCCATTCTCGACAACACCCGCCTCTCGCCCAGTTCGGGCGGGGATACCGCCACCTACTCGTACCATTACGAAAACCTCGGGGTCACGCTCACGGTTACCCCGCGCATTTCACCCGACGGCATGGTCCGGATGGACATCGGGACTACCAACGCCACGCGGAGCAGCACCCCCATCGTCATCCAAGGTCAAACCTTGCCGGTCTTCAACCAGCGCCTAGCCACGACGACCGTCAGCGTACAAAGCGGCCAGACAGTTGTCATGGGAGGCCTAATCGAGACGCTGGATGACACCCGCACCAAGCAAGTGCCCATTCTCGGCAACATCCCGGTCCTCGGCGTCCTCTTCCGCAGCCAGAGCAAAACGACCGAGCGGCGGGAATTGCTCATCTTTCTGACCCCGCAGGTTGTGCTCAACGTGCGGGACAAGACGGCCAGAGTGGAATCCACCGCCATGGACATGAAGGCGCTGACCGACCGGGAAATCCGGAACTCCACTCTCAAAACGGGCTTCAAACTGGATCCGCTGAAACAGCAGATTCTGAATCCGATCTTCCCGCTGGAGTCCACAAACACGCCCATGCCCAATGTGCCCCCGGGCGTACCTTCCGGGTCCGGCAAAGCCGACCGTCCCCTGTAGCCGAGTATGTCAGCATGAGCAACGCGCTGCGCAGACGCACCCAGGAACCGGTCGGTCAGGCCCGTCGCAGGCGGAGTGCGTTGATCGGGCTTTGCCTGGCTGGTCTCTGCGCGATTCAAGCGGGCTGCCATGCGCCCCAGCCGCAGACCGGTCGTGTAACTGCCGCCAGCGGCGGGGACATCACGGAACTCCACATGATCACCTCCCCGGCGGCGGTCAACTTCGGCGGGACGACTGGGCCGGCCGGGTTTGCCGCGCGAGTCTATGCCAGCAGCCCCCAAAGCCCCAAGACCGTCCCCATGGCCAGGGGCACCCTCGAAATCCAGATGTACGACGGGGTGGTGACCGCGGCGACGGGTGCCTCCGCTCGTCCGCTCAAGGTTTGGACCTTCTCCGGAGAGGCTCTTCGAAGCCGGGCCAAAGTTTCGTCCGTCGGCACCAGCTATTTGCTGACCCTGCTTTGGGCCGAAAGCAAACCAACGCACGACCGGATTACGATTGTTGCGTGCCTCAACACGGAGCCACAAACGAAAATCTACTCCGCCGCCGCCATCATTTTTGTAAGCGCCCGGTAGGGGGTTGATGCAAATAGGCGCGCGGCAAGCAAACGGCTTACCGCCGCCAACGGATGTTCACCTTTCGTGGCCTCGTGACCACCAATCACCTGCAACGATTCCACCGCATCCAAACTGCCGATGGTGGGCGGCAATCAAGAGATGGCAGTCTCAGAGGAGCAAATCTTGGCCATGAGGCGCGTGCCGAACCGACAACATTGTTCACCTGCGTGCGAACTCGCGGCGGCTTGCGCTCCGCAGGTTTGAAGGCTAGAAGTGGGTTCATGAACACCCAAATGCCGCCGGTTTGTTGCGGGCACATGGCCTCAGAACCGGAGTCCAGACCACCGGGTTTTCCAAGCCCGGCGTGCTCTCCAGCACATAATTATGACTCGCGACCGTCGCAGTGCGAATCAGCAGGTTGGTTCCTGTACTGTCCCAATACACCGGGAGAATCGTCGGCTGCGGTGCCTGATTGACCGGCATAGCACTGACCTGTGATGAATTGGTGCTTTCGCCCCCCACACTCACCGCAGAAACCACATAGTAATTGGTGGTCCCGACCATCGCATTGGTGTCCACATAACTGGTGCTGGTCACACTGGCGATGTTCGTGTAGGGGCTCGCCATGCACGAGCGAACGCTTGACATTGTAACTCGTTGCGTTGGTTGATGCCGTCCAGTTCAAAACGACAACGGCATTGCTGGACACCGCCGTCAGATATATTGGCACATCCGGTAGCGGTTTGGGGAACAGCAACTGTTGCGGTGATAGTGCGACGCAAGAAAAGCGCACTTCGTCAATCAGGCCGGGGAACAGGTTCAAGCCTGAGGGAACCTGGTGCGCGCCGACGCGCAGCGTGGCCGGGGTGTTGGCAGCGGCATTGGGGAAGCCGACGGCCACCTCGCGTTGCAACTGGGGAACTGCGGCAGACAGGTCCGCCAGGTAAAACGTAACCGTGCCTGTGTTAAACCCGAACTGGGCTCGCCAATTGACTCAACCTGCCCCTACCTGTAGTGTAGGGTATGATTGAGGACTACCCCACAACGATCCTGGCGTTCGCGCGCCGCTTCGTCACGGACGCCGCCTGTCGTGCTTACCTCCTGGCGCTACGCTG
>CAINDV010000140.1 GCA_903847485.1 uncultured Verrucomicrobiota bacterium | reverse complement strand
GCTGTCCGTGCAGGCGGCTGCGGATTTGCATCCAGTGGATTTGCGTTGCGACGGACAACCGGATTTGGCGGTCGTGCGAGCGGCACCGGAGCTTTCGTGGCGGGTGGAGTCGGCCAGCCGAGGCCAGACGCAATCGGCCTGGCAGATTCTGGTCGCGAGCAATCCGCGGACGCTGGCTGAGGACAAGGGCGACCTGTGGGACTCCGGCAAAGTGGCAACGAGCCGCTCCCCATTCGTGCGTTACGCGGGGAAGCCGCTCGCGGCGGGGCAGTGCTGTCATTGGAAGGTGCGTTGTTGGGACGCTGAAGGGCAACCATCCGGGTGGAGCGCGCCGACCATCTGGGAAGTCGCGCCGCAGTCGCCGGCCGATTGGCAGGGTGCGCGCTGGATCAATGACGGCCGCGCAAATCCGACGCGCGACGAGGATTTCTATCAGCCCGATCCGGCGCCCTTGCTGAGGCGCGAGTTCACGCTCGCCAAGCCGGTCGTGCGCGCCCGTCTGCACGTGGCGGGACTCGGACTGTGTTATGCCAGCCTCAACGGCGAGCGCTTGACCGACCAGTTTCTCGACCCGCCGTGGACCGCATTCGACAAACGCATCCTGTTTCGCACCCTCGATGTAACCGCGCAACTGACCGCGGGCACAAACTGCCTTGGCCTGACGCTCGGCAACGGCTGGTATAATCCGCTGCCGCTGCGGATGTGGGGGCAGCGCAACATCCGCAACAGCCTAGCCACTGGCCGGCCGCGGGTGATTGCCTGTCTCGTCGTCGAGCATCCCGACGGCACGCGCACAACCATCACCACCGGCCCCGGTTGGACCACTGCCGCCGGGCCGACGCTGCGCAACAGCATCTACCTCGGCGAAGAGCGTGACGCGCGGCGGGCGCTGCCCGGCTGGGATCGGCCCGGCTTCGACGCCTCGCAATGGCAGCTCGTGCGGGTGACCGATGATTCGCTCGATCCGCTTCAGCCGCTGGCGATGCTGCCGATCCGCGCCGAGGCCCCGATCGCCGCGGTGGCGGTCAGCACTCCGTCGCCGGGAGTGCATATCGTTGATTTCGGACGAAACTTTACCGGGGTGCCGGAAGTTGATTTGAAAGTCCCCGCCGGCACCGAGGTCAGGTTTCGCTTCGGCGAAGTTCTGAGCAAGGACGGCACACTGAACCCGCTGACCAGTGTCTGTGGCCAGATCAAGGGGAAGCGGAAAGGACCGGACGGCACCGAGTTTTCCGTCGGTGGGCCAGGCGCGCCGGCGATTGCGTGGCAGCAGGACGTGTTCATCGCCCGCGGAGGCGGACTGGAGAAATACCGTCCCGACTTCACCTTCCACGGCTTCCGCTTCATGGAAATCACCGGCCTTCCCGAACCGCCCGCAGCGGCCGCCTGCCGCGGCATTCCGCTCCACACCGAATTGCCGGACGCAGGCACATTCGCGTGCGCAGACGAGCGGCTCAACAAGATTCAAGAAATGTGCCGGCGCACGTTCCTCGCCAACGTCGTGAGCGTGCAATCGGACTGTCCGCACCGCGAACGCTTCGGCTATGGCGGCGACATCGTCGCCACCAGCGAGGCCTTCCTGATGAACTTCGACATGGCCGGTTTCTACGCCAAGACGGTGCGCGACTGGGCTGACGCCGCCCGCCCCGACGGACGATTCACGGACACCGCGCCCTTCGTCGGCATTGACTACTGCGGCGTTGGCTGGGCGATGGCCCACCCGTTGTTGCTCGATCAACTCCATCAGCACTATGGCAATCGTAGTTTGCTAGATGAACAGTTGCCCGCAGCGATCCGCTGGCTGGACGGCGAGGCGGGCCGTCGCAAGCAAGGTCTGGTGACCAGCGGCTTGGGCGACCATGAGGCGCTGGCGAAAGCCGGCGGAGCGGTGCTCACCACACCGATGTTCATTGATTCCGCCCGCCGCGTCGCTCGACTCGCGCGGCTGCTTGGGCGCAAGGACGAAGCCACGCGCTGCGAGGCAATGGCCGACGAATCCGCCGCTGCCTGGGCCACTGCCTTCCTGGACTCCGCCACCGGCAAAATCGGCGGCGGGTCGCAGTCGGAGCAAGCGATGGCGCTCGGTTTCGGCGCCGCGCCCAGTGCTGTCCAACCGGCGGTTTTCGCGCGCTTGGTCGAAAGCCTTGGCGCGACAAACGACGGCCCACGCCTGAGCACTGGAATTTTCGGGACGCGATTTCTGCTGGAGGAGCTTTCGCGAAATGGGCGAAGCGACCTTGCCTTCGCGCTTGCCAACCGAAACACCTTTCCCTCCTGGGGATGGATGCTCGAAAACGACGCCACCACCTTGTGGGAGCATTGGGCCGGGAGCGACAACACCTATTCCCACAACCACCCGATGTTCGGCTCGATCTCGGCCTGGTTCTTCCGCTGGCTCGGCGGCATCCAGCCGGCTACTGACGCGGTCGGCTTCGACCGGATTGAGATTCGTCCGCAAGTCGTCTCGGACCTCAAGTGGGTGAAGTGCTCGCATCGCTCCATCCGGGGGATGATCGAATCCAACTGGTCCACCATCGACACAGGCGTGAGTTTTGAGTTCGTCATCCCGCCGGACACCACCGCGATCCTCGAACTGCCTGCCGACGCGGCGGATGAATTGACCGAAGGCGGCCGTCCAGTGACCGAGGCTCGCGGCATCAAGAAGCTTTCATCCGGGCCGGCTGCGCGACGACTGCAAGTTGGCAGTGGCCGTTACCAGTTCTCTGTTCACCGCAACCAATGAGCCGCGATGCCAATCCCGCCAGCTTTGCCGGAAGGATGCTGCATCGAATCCGCTGCAAAGGCGCCGAGATGCACGGCGCACCGCAAAGGAACAATCCTCTCGGAGTCGCTTGGGCACATGCGTTTATCCCCCAGGCCAAACCCGTGGCTGCAAAATCGAATGGTGCTACAACCACGACAATGCGACAGACTATCCTGACGATCCTCACAGCACATGCGTTCCTCGTGGCAGGCGGCAGCCTCAGGGCACAGGAGACCTTTGCCCTCTGGGCATTCAATCAAATCACCAATTCGACCACGATCGAGGAAGTCTCGAAGCAGGCGGAGCGAATCGTCGGGTTCTATGATCCCGCTGCTGGCATCGGCGGCGGCGCCATCCAACTGGATGGCTATACCAGCTTTCTGGAACGGGCCAGGTTCGGTCGGGACCTTCCCCGGCAATTCACCGTCAATGCGTGGCTCGCTCTGGAATCGTATCCCTGGTTCCGAAGCCCGGTGTTTGACCTGCGGCGCGCGGAGAAGGATGGCGTTACCCTCGGGGTCAATCACGCAGGCAAGCTCACCGCTGGCTTTGGGCAGCCCGGCAGTTGGGCGGAACTGGAGGGACCGCTGCTGCCGCTCAAGCAATGGTTGATGCTGACCCTGGTGGTAGATTCGGGGAAAACCGCGCGGATGTATCTCAACGGCCAACCGGTGGCCAACTCGAACGCGGTCTCGCTCATCGGTTCGACTGCTGAGCACAAATTGACCATCGGCCGAAACGCCATTCTCGAGCGGTGGCCGGACTACCAGTATGTCGCGACGAACAGCTTCGCGTTCCTTGATGGCACGCTCGACGAGGTCACGGTTTACGGCGCCGCGCTCAGCGCCCCTGCAATCCAACAAATGTACGAGCGTCGGCAACCCCTGCCAAAGGTGCAGTCGCCGCCACGAATTCTTCCGACGGGACCTGCCGGACCGGCGGAGTTCGGCGCCAATTACATCCGGCTGAATTACACCAAGCAGTGGGACCGGCTGTGGCGGGTCGGCGACTATCCGGACATCTTGGTGCGTTTGGCCGCCAACAATTGCCGCCTCGTGTTCTGGCGGGGAACCAGCTTTGTTCCCTGCTGGGTCACGGAGAATGGCATCTGGCTTACCCACGAATGGTGCGAAACCTGGGGCAGGGACGTAGTCAGTTGCGCCGAACCGCTGATGGACCGCGATTGCCGGTTCAGCCATGTCCGCATAATCGAAAACTCGCCGGCCCGAGCCATTGTGCATTGGCGCTACGCGCTGGTGGACACCGAATACACCCCGGTTGCGAAGGACGTGGACGGCAGAGGCGAATGGGCCGACGAATACTACATCACCTATCCGGATGGGATCGGCATCCGGAGGATTGACCTGTTCTATTCCAAACCGCTGCGAAAACATGACTGG
>CAINDV010000139.1 GCA_903847485.1 uncultured Verrucomicrobiota bacterium | reverse complement strand
GGTCGTCCCAAGCCGGTTGCAAACCGGCGCTCCGCTTGGGTTGCGGCTTCGCCGCGCTATGTCTCTGCGGTTAATTGAAGGGTCTTCCTGCTGCATGGTTACGGTTGAGCGCCGTCTCCACGTCTTGTGCCCGTTCAATTTCAGCACAGCCAAGATCGAAAGCCCCCGGCAGATACCGTGTGGTATAGCCAACGTGTGAGTGTTGGTCAGTCCTGCGGTCGGCACCACCGGTCAGGACCGGCCCGCCACGTTCGGTGCGCCAGCAAGCGACGCCAGTCGCAAGGAGAGCACACACCAAAGAAAAACTCCAAGGCTCGACGCCGACGAGGCGGGCGAGCCTTGGAGTGTGCGGCTGAATCGGAAGCGGTTCCGGCTCAGCAAAGGCGGACGGGGTTACGCGGCTTTCTTCTTCTTCGGGGTGGTCATCCCGGCCTTCTCCATCTTCTCTTTGTCTTCGGGGGTGATCTTGGCCTTCTCTTCCTTGTCCAGCTTGCCGTTCTTGTTCGTGTCGTACTTCTCCAGCATTTCCTTCTTGACCTGTTTTCCCTCGGCCGTCGGAGCTGCCTTCTTAGTCTTAGGCGTGGCGTCCTGGGCATTCACGGTCAGGGCGGAGGCGGCGATCAGGCCGGCAACGATCAACAATAGTTTCTTCATGGTCAGTGTACGTTTTATGTTTGTTAGTGTTTTTACGTTTGTTCCAGCGGAACGGGCCAGCAGACGGCCCCTTGGTACGAAAGGTTACACGCTCCGAACGAACGGCGGGTGCTCCGACGCGCCGCTGGCCCGGCGGGCCGGTGCTTACGATCCGGGTGGCACAGGGCCAGGGCAGAGGACAGCGGCATCCAGCAGCAACGGGAGGGGAAAGGATCGGATAGCTTTTCATGCCCGAATCTAAGCCCCTTTCGCGGTCCTGCTCGCAACTTCCCGCTTCCTTGCCGCGACGCTTCTATTATGCTGACCCGACAATGCATGCGCCCATTCGTTCGGTTCACTTCGTCGGCCTCTGCGGCACCGCCATGGCGTCGGTCGCCGCGGCGCTGAAACAGAAGGGTCTCCAGGTCACTGGCTCGGACCAGAATGTCTATCCGCCCATGTCCACGTTCTTGGCGGAGCGACAGATCGAGCTAGTCAATGGCTTTGCCGAGCGCAACCTCGAGCACAAGCCTGACTTGGTCGTAATTGGCAACGCCATTTCGCGCGGCAACCCAGAGGCCGAGTATGTGCTGGACCACCGTCTCCGTTATTGCTCGCTGCCGGAGTTGCTCAAGGACTATTTCATCCAAGGCAAACGCGCCATTGTTGTCACCGGCACGCATGGCAAGACCACCACGACGGCCCTGCTGGCGTGGGTGTTCGAGCACAACGGGCGGAATCCGAACTTCCTGATCGGCGGGATTCCCAACAACCTCGGCCAGGGCGCACGCTTCACCGACAGCGAATGGTTCATCCTCGAGGGCGACGAATACGACACGGCCTTCTTTGACAAACGCAGCAAGTTCGTCCACTACCTGCCGGAGGTGGTGGTGGTCAACAACCTCGAATTTGATCACGCCGATATCTTCCCCGACTTGGCGGCGATCCAGAAGACCTTCAGCCACCTCATTCGCCTGGTGCCGCGCAACGGACTCCTATTGGCCAACGGCGACGAGCCGAACCTCGCCCCACTGCTCAACGTCACGCACTGCCCCGTTAAGCGCTTCGGATTGGGAGAGGACAACGCGGTGCGCGCCTTCAACCTCCGTTACGGCGGGACGGCCAGCGAGTTCGAGATTCCGAGCTTCAAATTCCACCTGAACCTGGCCGGCGAGTTCAACGTGCGCAATGCACTCGCTGTGGTGGCCTGTGCCAAGCATGCCGGCTTTTCCAACAAGGAAATCCAGTCCGCCTTCGACACCTTCACGGGCATCAAACGCCGCATGGAAGTGCGCGGCATCGCCGGCGGTGTCACGCTCGTGGATGACTTCGGACATCACCCAACGGCCATCCGCGAAACGCTCAAGGCGCTGCGCTTGCGGTTCCCGACGCAGAAAATCTGGGCCGTGTTCGAGCCGCGCAGCAACACTACGCGCCGGAATGTTTTCCAGAAGGAACTCGTTCCCGCCTTTGCGCAGGCCGATGCGGTGGTGGTGGCACAGGTGGCGCGGTTGGAGCAGGTGCCGGCGGCGGAGCGGTTGGACCCCGAACTGTTGATGCTGGAACTGGAGGCCGCCGGCAAGCAAGCGACCTATCTCCCGGACGTGGAGGCAATCGTAGAACATGTCGCCGGGCACACGTTGGGCGGCGAAGTGGTGGTGGTTTTCAGCAACGGCGGCTTTGGCGGCATTCACACGAAGCTGCTGGAGCGGTTGGGCCGGCGATGAACCGCAGATAGACTCCGTTGGGCGCGGATTGCTCATGGTTTCCGGCAAGCGCGCACGGCGCCAAAACCGGTGAGGCTCGTCGCTGCGTCTTGATTCCGGGGCATCGGTGTGCATCCGAGGTTAGGCCACAGCGGAGCAGAAAAAGCAGACAGAAAGATTTAAGACAGAAAAATGGGGTTCCTCTCTATTTTTCTGTCTTCAATTTTTCTGTCTGCCTTTTCTGCTCCACGGCTCCGCGCTTAATTGGAGGGACTTCCCGCCGCATGGTTGCGGCCATGAACCTAATTCCTCTCACCACTTGTCGGCCCTTGTTCCTGGGCCTCCCCCAAGTCGTCGGTGGACCTGGGCGCACGGATTTTGGTTGAGCCTGCTTCGGGCCGGCGTAGCTTTAGGCTCGCCTGCGGCTGCGGGTCGGTCCTGTGGCGCGTGGCGCAACCGAAGACGCTCCTGTGACCAGCCAGAACATGCCGACCGCCACCGCCGAAGCGGAGCCATCCGACCCGCCGTCCCGATCCGCGGCGGCGCGTGGATTTCGCCCTTGGGTGCTCGCCGGGCTGGCGGTCCTCGTGGTGGCCGGCGGATTTTTGGGCACTCGGCGCTTCGCTGCCCGTGCCGATGCGCAATTGCGGGACAGGCTGCTGGCACAGGCCACTGAGTTGGCGCACACCCTCGATCCTGAGTTGGTGAAGTCCCTGTCGTTTTCTCCGGCGGATGAAAGCCGTCCGGAGTTCCAGCGGCTCCGCGCGCAAATGGCCGCCGCCGCCGCGGCTCTGGATGTGCGTGCCGTTTACAGCCTGGCGCTGCGCGACGGCCGGATCGTGTTCGGGCCGGAGAACCTTGCCTCGGCCGCCCCCCTGGCCACGCGCCCAGGCACGGTGCATCAGCGGCCCGCACCGGAAGCTCGCGCGGTGTTCGAGAGCGGGCGACCGGTGGTGTTCGGGCCGCAGACCGACGAATCCGGCACTTTCATCGCGGCGCTTGCCCCGGTGCTCGATCCCCGCACTGGGAAGGTGCTCTTGGTGGTCGGAACCAAGCTTGAGACCGGGAGCTGGCGGGCGGCCGTCACCCGGGCACGCTGGGTGCCGCTGCTGTTGACGCTGGTTCTGTTGCTGACCCTGGCGGCTGGCGCGGTGGCGCTGGAATGGCGCTGGCGGCAGCCGGCGGCGGCCCAGGATCGGCTGCGCCATGTGGAGACGGTTTTGTGCGCGGTCTTTGGGCTGGTGCTCACCGCTGCGGGCGGCTGGCTGGTCCACGCGGAGGCGGCATTTCTGGCCCAACACCCGTTGTGGGGTGGGTGTTTGACCGGGCTGGCGGGTCTGCTGCTTACGGCTTTGCTGGCGAGTGTGGTCAGCCTGCTGGGCCATCGCCGGGCCGAACTGGAGCAACAGGTGGCCGCCCGCACGGCGGCGCTGGAGGTGGCCAGGGCGGAAACCCAAGAAATGTTGGTGGCGACCGAGCAGTCCCATCGGACGCTGCGCAACATGGTCGAGGTCCAGCAAGCCGCCGAGGCGGCGCTGCTCGAATCCCAGGCGGTGCTCCAGACGGCCATGGATTGCAGCCAGGCGGGCATCGCCATCGCCGACGCGCCGAGCGGGAAGCTGCGCTACGTGAACCGGGCCGGGCAGCGCATTCGCGGCGCGGCGGTGACCGAGTCGCTGAACGACGTGGACCTCACCAATTACGCCGCCCGCTGGCAGTTGTTCGACCTGGACGGCACGGCCCTGGCCACCGAGGAAATGCCACTAGCCTGGGCCATCCTGAACGGCGAACCGTGCAGCCGCGAGTTCATCATCCGCCGGTCCCCCACCGACGAACGGATCGTGTGGGGCAACGGTGCCCCGGTCCTGGACCCCGAGGGAAAGACCCTGGCGGCCATCCTCGTCTTCCTGGACATCACCGACCGCAAGCGCACGGCGGCGGCGCTGGTGGAAAGCGAACGCCAGTACCGCCTGCTCTTCGAGAACCTGACCGCCGGCTTTGCCTTGCATGAAATGCTCTACGACGACGCGGGCCGCCCCACCGACTACCGCTTTCTAGCCGCCAATCCCGCGTTTGAAAGACTCACTGGCCTGACGGTGGCGGCCATCCTGGGCCGGACGGCCCGCGAAGTGATGCCCGGCGGTAAACCGTCCGGGCTGGAACTTTATGCCAAGGTGGTTCAAACGGGCGCTCCAGCGGCTTATGAGAATCATTCCGCCGAGGCGCATAAGGACTTCGACACCTGGGTTTTCCGTCCCGCGCCAAATCACTTTGCCGTGGTGTTCACCGACATCACGGCCCGGCGGTTGGCCGAGGCGGAAATCCGCCAGCTCAATGCCAGCCTCGAACAGCGCGTGGCGGAACGCACCGCCCAACTCGAGGCCGCCAACAAGGAGCTGGAAGCCTTTTCCTATTCTGTCTCCCACGACCTGCGCGCGCCGCTCCGAGCCATTGCCGGTTACGCCGGCATGTTGAGCGAGGACCACGCCGTGAGCCTGGACGCCGAAGGGAATCGGATGCTGGCCGTGGTCTCGGCCGAGGCCCAGCGGATGGGCGTTTTGATTGATGATCTGCTGGCTTTCTCCCGGCTCGGTCGCCAGCCCGTGCAACGCTCGACGGTGGATCAGGAGGCGCTGGCCAAAGCCGTCTTCGCCGAACTGGCCGCACGGGAGCCGGAACGGCGACTGCACTTTTCTGTGCTGCCCATGCCGCCGGTGCCGGGCGATCCCGCGCTGCTGCGCCAGGTCTGGGTGAACCTGTTGGGCAACGCCATCAAGTACACCCGGCACACCGCCGAGGCACGCATCGAGGTGGGGAGCCTCACGACCGGGGCACAAGTGGCTTACTACGTGAAGGACAACGGGGTGGGCTTCGACATGCGCTACGCCGGCAAGCTCTTTGGTGTGTTTCAGCGTTTGCATCGCGAGGCGGAGTTTGAGGGGACCGGCGTGGGCCTGGCCCTGGTGCAACGCATCATTCACCGGCACGGCGGCCGCATCTGGGCCGAGGCCCGGCCCGGCGAAGGCGCGACTTTCTTTTTCACAATCGCTTCAGGAACTATCCCGACATGACGATACAGAGAGGAATGGAAAGCCTGCCGGTCGAAGTTCACCGCCACGCGGCGCTAAAGTCGCGTGTGCCCCGCAAGCGCCGCCTGGCCCGCCCGCCAGGGCGGACGGCGTGCCCGGTTTTTGGGCGCGCACCGGAGTTGCCCGCAAAACTCGGCCGCCAGCGTGGTAACGAAACTCAATTCCTGGAAAGACGGAGGCTGCTCATAAACCAGGTGGCGGAGCGCCGACATTCCTGTCGGCGTGGTTTGGGGAGCTGGCTCACGCCGACACGAATGTCGGCGCTCCGACGGCCCGGCCTCCCTCGGTTCCTGGTCCCGGCACACTCACTAACCACCCTATGACCACCACCACCCCGCCCGTCGTGCCGTCGCCTGATTCCGGGCGGCCGCCGGCACTTCCTACCGGCGACGCGGCGGCGCTGGCGCGGGCGGACCGGTTCCGCCGGTGGGGCCTCGCGGGACTGGTGGTCTTGGTGCTGGCCGGCGGGATCTTCGGGACGCATTGGGCCGTCCGGCAGGCCGATGGGCGGGAGCGGGCCAAGCTGCTGGTCCAAGCCACTGCCATCGCTCACACCATCAACGTCGAGCGGGTGAAGGCGTTGTCGTTCACGGCGGAGGATCGGGACGCGCCGGAGTTCCAGCGGCTTCGCAGCCAGATGATGGCGTATGCCCAGGCCATGGATTTGCGCTCGCTCTACACCATGGCGTTGCGCGGCGGTCAGATCCGGTTCGGACCGGAAAGCCTCGCCACCAACGACCCGATGGCCTCGCCGCCGGGCACGGTCTATGAGCGGCCGGCTCCGGAAGATCACGCGGTGTTTAAGACCGGCCTGCCGGTGGTATTTGGGCCGCAGACGGATGAATACGGCACGGTCATCTCGGCGCTGGCACCGGTGCTCGACCCGCGCACCGGGGAAGTGTTGGTAGTGATTGGCCTGGATACCGAGGCGAAAGACTGGCAGGCGGCGCTGGCCCAGGCGCGGCGGGGGCCGATCGGGTTCACCGTGGCGCTGCTGGTGGTGATCTTGGCGGGCGCGGGGACCTTGGGGTGGCGGCGGCGGTTGCCCGTGACGGCGCACGGTTGGCTGCGTCAGACCGAGGCGGTCCTGTGCGCGGCGGTCGGGCTTTTGCTGACGGTGGCCGGAGCGTGGCTGGCCCACGAGGCGGATCATCGTTCCCGGGAACAGTCTTTCGCGGCCCTGGCGCAAGCGCAGGCTGACGGCGTCAGCCAAACCATGTTCCATCTGCGCGACCGGTTGCTCCTGGTGGGGCAATTCTTCAGGAGCGATGAAGAGGTGACCCGAAACGAATTTCGCGCCTTTGTCCAACCGCTCGTGCGGGACGGCTTGGCGCAAGTCTGGCAGTGGATTCCCGCCGTTTCCAATGCCGCGGTGGCGCAGGTCGAAGCTCGGGCGCGGAAGGACGGATCGAGGGACTTCGCGATCTGGGAAAAAGACGCGGACGGCCGCCGCCAGCCAGCCGCCGGGCGCGAGGTTTATTACCCGGTGCTTTACGCCCATCCGCGGGCGGGGAATGCCCTGGTGCTCGGCTACGACTCCGGCTCGGAGCCGCTGCGCCGCGTGGCTCTGGAGACGGCGGCGCGGACTGGCTTGCCGACGGCGGCGACGCCCATCCGGCTGCTCCAGTTCACCAATCCAACGCCGGGCATGGTCGTGTTTCAACCGGTCTTTTTCAGAACCAATACCGCGCGGCTGCTCGGGTTTGCGACGGTCGTGCTGCGCACGGACTCGCTGGTGGCCTCGATGCTCGCCCGCACCGGCCACAAGGAAAGCGGCGTCTCGGCGGAACTCTTCCAGTTGGCGGTGGGCCAGCCGCCCATTTTCGTGGCGGCCACCTCGACGAATGAGGCCCGGCTGCACGCGGCGGGGAAGGAGTTCGGCGAGGCGAACACCCGAGGCCTCGGGATCACGGTGCCGGTATTCCTCTTTGGCCACACTTTCGCCCTGGCGGTCCACGCGGAGCAGGCTTATCGGGCGCGGTATCCGATGTGGGGCAGTTGGCTGGCGGGTGTGTCGGGCGGCTTGTTGACGGTGCTGCTGACGGGCTTTTTCGCGCTGCAAGGCCGCCGCCGGGCGGAGTTGGAGGAGCAGGTGGCGGCGCGCACGGCGGAACTGCGAGAGAGTGAGGCCAGGAAGAAAGCCATTCTGGCCCAGATCACGGACGTAGTGGCAATCATGGATCAACAGGGGACCATCTGTTACAAGAGTCCCAACATTGAGAAATGGTTTGGCTGGTCGCCGGAAGAGTTGTTGGGCTCCCCCTGCGGGGTCACGGCGCATCCGGACGACCAGGAGCGGATTGGGCGGGAATTCACGAAGCTCCTGGAGCACGCCGGTGCCAGCGTCACGCTGGACTACCGGTATCGGTGCCGGGATGGCAGTTATCGGCCCGTGGAAGTGACAGCGGTCAATCTCCTCCACGACCCGGATATCCGTGGCGTGCTGGCCAACTACCGGGACATCACCCAGCGCAAGCAGGCCGAAGCGGCGCTGCGGGAGAGTGAAGAGCAGCACCGCCTCCTGATCGAGAACAGCCACGACATTATCTACACGCTCACTGCCGAGGGGGTCTTCACCTTCGTTTCCCCGGCCTGGACCACACTCCTGGGGTATCCCCTAAGCCTGGTCGTCGGGCAATCCTTCCGACTGTTTGTGCATCCGAATGATCTTCCCGGCTGCCTGGCCTGGCTGCAAAAAGTCATCGCCACCGGCCAACGGCAGGAAGGCATCGAGTACCGCGTGCAGCATCTGGATGGTTCTTGGTACTGGCATACCTCCAGTGCGGTGCCACTAAGGGACGAAGCCGGCACGGTCATTGGCATCGAAGGCACGGCCAGAGACATCACCGAGCGCCGGCGGGCGGAGGCGGATCTGGCGGTGGAACGGGGGCGGCTCCAGCACCTGTTCGAGCATACACCGGTCGCCACCTGGCTGGAGGATCTCACGGGCCTGGGCCAGTGGATGGACCAGTTGCGGGCGCAAGGCGTGACTGACCTGGCGGCGTTCATCCGGGAGCAACCGGCGCAACTCCCCCACGCCCTGGGCTTGATCCGCGTGCTGGACGTGAACCCGGCGGCGGTGACCCAAAACGCGGCCCAGAGCAAGCAGCACCTGCTGGCCACCCTGCCCCAGCTTTTCGATGAGCGCACTTACACCGACTTCACCGCCGAGCTCGATGCGCTCTGGCGGGGCCAGGTCAGCTTCGAGTATGAGTCGCACAGTCGCCGCCTGGATGGCCGTCCGCTGGTCGCGATCGTCCGCCTCGACATCCCGCTCCGGAACGGCCAACCGGACTGGTCGCAGGTGGTCATCACGGGCACGGATATCACCGAGCGCCAACAGGCGGAGGAAGCCGCGCGACGAGAGCGAGCCTTCACCACCGCCGTCATTGAAAGCATCCCCGGCACCTTCTACGTGCTCGACGAAACCGGCCATTACGTGCGGTGGAACGCCTATCAGCGCGATGAAATCGTTGGCCTGCCGGAAGATCAGGTCGCGAATACCAACGCCGCCGATACCATCCACCCCGACGACCGGGCGCTCGTGGCATCGAAAATCGCGAATGTGTTGAGCCACGGGATGGACGAGTCCGTCGAAGGCCGGGTGCTGCTGCGCGGCGGGCCGGCCAGCCGGTGGCTCCTGATGACGGGCCGGCAAATCAAGATCGAGGGCCGCTCGTTCCTGGTGGGCATCGGCGTTGACATCACCGAGCGCAAGCAGGCGGAGGCGGCGCTGCAACAGAGCCAGCGATTGCTCGCCCAGACCGAGAATCTGGGCCGGGTCGGCGGTTGGGAGATTGAGCTGGCAACGCAAAAACTGATCTGGACGGAAACGGTTTACCACCTCCACGAGGTAGAGCTTAGCCACCAGCCGTCGGTGGCGGAAGCCATCCAGTTCTACGCGCCCGCGTCCCGGCCGGTGATTGTGCAGGCCGTACAGCGCGCCATTGAGCAGGGCGAGCCGTTTGACGTGGAATTGGAGATCATCACCGCACGGGGCAACCACCGCTGGGCGCATAGCATCGGCGAGGTGGACCGGGCGCGCGGCAAAGTCTTCGGCTTCTTCCAGGACATCACCGAGCGCAAGCAGGCGGAGGAAGAACTGACCCGAAGCCGCAATCTACTCACCAACCTTGCCCGGTTGGTGCCCGGGGTTATTTACCAATACCGGCTGTATCCGGACGGTCGTTCCGCATTTCCTTTTGCCAGCCCGGGGATGAATGACATCTATGAAGTGACACCCGAGGAAGTGCGGGAAGATGCCACCCCGGTTTTCGGACGGTTGCATCCCGACGATTACGGCCACGTTAGCGACGCCATCCAGGAATCGGCCCGCACCTTGGCGACGTTTTATTGTGAATTCAGGGTCATCCTGCCCCGGCAAGGTATGCGCTGGCGCTGGTCCCAGGCGCAACCAGAGCGGACGGAGGATGGCGGCACCCTTTGGCACGGCATTATTTCTGACATCACCGAGCGCAAGCAGGCAGAGAAGGATATCGCCTCCGCCTCCATTTTTCACCTGCAGCTCCTGAAGAATGCACCGGCCCTGATCTGGCGGGCGGGCACGGACGCGCTGTGTGGTTGGTTCAACGACACCTGGCTGGAGTTCACCGGCCGCACGATGGAGCAGGAGATGGGCAACGGCTGGGCCGAAGGCGTCCATGCCGAAGACTTAGATCGCTGCCTCAAGATCTATCAGGAATCGTTTGCCGCGCGGCGGGCTTTCGCGATGGATTACCGCTTGCGCCACCACAGCGGCGAGTACCGCTGGATCAGCGATTACGGCACTCCCTTCAACGACCTGTCGGGCAACTTCGGCGGCTATATCGGCTATTGCTTCGACATCACTGAGCGCCGGGAGGCCGAGGCGGCGTTGCAGGAGAAAGAAGAGCAGTTCCGGGTGCTTTTCCACGGCAGTCGCGATGCCATTTTTGTCCACGAGTTCACGGCGGAGGAGTTGCCGGGCCAGTTCATCGAAGCCAATGCGGAGGCCGCCCGGCGCTATGGCTACACCCGCGCTGAGTTATTGCAGATGCGGCCGATGGACTTGGACGCTCCCGAAGGCTTGGCCGCCATTCCGGCGGCGATGGCACGTTTGAAGGCCAACGGCCATGCCCGCTGGGAAGGCGTGCATCACACCCGGGAAGGCCGCAAAATCGCCGTCGAAATCGTCAACTCGTTCGTGCTTTTTGGCGGCCGGCAGATGATCATGGCCTCGGTGCGCGACATTACCGAACGCCAGCGGGCGGCGGCGGAGTTGCAGGCGAGTGAAGAACAACTCCGCAATCTGTTCGCGAACGCCCCGGTCGGCATTTTCCACTCTTCCCCGGAGGGGCGGTTGTTGGCGGTCAATCCCGCCTTGGCAACCCTGCTGGGGTATGCCTCGCCGGAAGCCTTGATCGCGGCCACCACCGACATGACCACCCAAATCTATGCGGACCCGACCATCCGGCCGCTGATCATGGCCGCGCTGCTGAAAACGGATGGCTGGGTCCACTACGACGAAGTTATCTGGCGGCGAAAAGATGGGTGCCTGATCACGGTGGACATGACCGGACGGAAGGTGCTTAACACTACCGGTGGTATCGCCTATCTGGAAGGCTTTATCACCGACATCACCGAGCGGCGGCGGGCGGCGGCGGCGTTGCAAGCCAGCGAGGAGCAACACCGGCTTTTGCTCCAATATCTGCCAGTCGGCGTGGTGGTCCATGCGCCGGACACTGCGGTTCTGCTTGCCAACGAGGCGGCGACATTGCTGCTGGGGCTGTCCTTGGAGCAGATGCAGGGCAAGCTGGCCGTGGACCCAGCGTGGCGCTTTGTCCGGGAGGATGGCAGTCCGATGCCTGCGGCGGAGTATCCGGTGGCGCGGGTGGTGGCGACGGGGCAGCCGGTGGAGAACTTACTCCTGGGTATTGACCGGCCCGGCGGCAGCCACCGCGTATGGGTGCTGGTGAATGCGTTTCCGCAAGTGGACGCCGCCGGGCAGGTGTGGCAGGTGGAGGTGACGTTCATTGACCTCACGGCGCGCAAGCTGGCGGAGGAGGCAGCCCAGCGGGCGAAGGCGGAGACGCAGGAGTTACTGGCGATGTCCCAGCTTTCCGCCGGTCAACTGCGGACGGCCCAGGCGGAAACGCAATCGTTGCTGGCACTCTCCGA
This sequence comes from uncultured Verrucomicrobiota bacterium, assembly GCA_903847485.1. Lineage (GTDB taxonomy): Bacteria > Verrucomicrobiota > Verrucomicrobiia > Limisphaerales > JAJXZI01 > CAINDV01. The sequence continues at coordinate 6,704 of CAINDV010000139.1, read as the reverse complement.
ACTCGCGCACCAACAACTGCTCGGCGTGCTGGAAGACCAGCAAGTAACCCAGCGCGAACTGCTCGAAGCCAAAGCCCTGCTCCAGACGGCCATGGATTGCAGCCCGGCGGGCATCGCCATCGCAGAGGCGCCAGACGGCCGGCTGCGCTACGTGAACCGGGCGGGGCTGGGCATTCGCGGCGGCACGGAGGCCGAGTTGGTGACGGGCGTGGATATTGAGAAGTATGTCGCCAGTTGGCAGATTCTGGACTTGGATCGAACGCCGTTGCCGCCGGAAGAGGTGCCGCTGACGTGGGCCATCCAAAAGGGCGAGCCGTGCAGCCGGGAGTTCATTATCCGCCGCTCCGCCGGCGACGAACGGAACGTATTGGCCAACGCGGCGCCGGTGCTGGATGCCACCGGGAAGGTGCTGGCGGGCATCGTGGTTTTCATGGACGTCACCGAGCGCAAGCGGGCCGAGGCGGCGCAGCGGATGAGCGAGGCGCACTTCGTCGAGTTCATGACCCACCTGCCGGCGGCGGTGTTCATCAAGGATGCCTTTGGCCGGACGATTTTTGCCAACCGCTACTTCCTGGACCTGCCGGGCAAGCCGGGGAAAACGCGGGCGGAACTGTCTCTCGGCACCGGGGCGCAGCGAATGACGGAGGAGGAAATCCGCGCCTTGGTGGGTCGCCCGGTGGTCGCCGAGGAGAGTCTGCCCGATGGCGACGGCACCAGCCTCGTTTTCCAGACGATCAAGTTTGCCATCCTCGTGCCCGATCATCCGGCCATGCTGGGCGGCATTGCCTTGGACATCACCGCGCGGCAGCAGGCCGAAGCGGAAATCCGGCGGCTGAACCAGACCTTGGAGCAGCGCGTCCGGGAGCGCACCGCCCAACTCGAAGCCTCCAACCGCGAGCTGGAAGCCTTCTCCTACTCCGTTTCGCATGACTTGCGGACGCCGCTCCGGGCCGTCAGCGGCTTCGCCCGGCTCCTGCGCAAAGACCACGCCAGCCGGTTGGATGCGGAGGGGCTGCGGGTGTTGGGCGTGGTGTCCTCCGAGGCGCAGCGGATGGGAGTGTTGATTGATGACTTGCTGGCCTTCTCGCGGCTGGGCCGCCAGGCCGTGCAGCGGTCGGTGGTGAACCTGGAGCGCCTGGTCCGGTCGGTCTTTGCCGAGCTGGCGGCGACGGTGCCGGAACGAAAGCTGCACCTGACGGTGACGCCGTTGCCGCCGGCACAGGCCGATCCCGCGTTGCTGCGCCAGGCCTGCATCAACCTCCTCAGCAACGCCGTCAAATACACCCGGCCTGCCGGGGCGGCGCAAATCGTGGTGGGCAGCCGTACCGAAGGCGAGGAAACGATTTACTTTGTCCGGGATAATGGCGTAGGCTTCGACATGAAGTATGTGGGTAAGTTGTTCGGGGTTTTCCAGCGGTTGCACACCGAGGCTGAGTTTGAAGGCACAGGCGTGGGGCTGGCGCTGACACAGCGCATCATTCACCGGCACGGCGGCCGGATTTGGGCCGAGGCCAAACTGGGCGAAGGCGCGACTTTTTTCTTCACCCTGCCTTTAGAAAAGGCCGGATTATGACGACACCATCGGGCATGGAAATTCTGTTGGTCGAAGATAATCCCCGCGACGCCGAGCTGGCGTTGCGGGCGCTCCAGAGCAGCCACCCGACCACGCACATCACCTGGCTCCATGACGGTGCCGAGGCGCTGGCGTGGTTTTTTGTGACGGACGCGGCAGCGGTCCCGGCCCGCAGTTATCCGGCGGTAATCTTGCTGGATCTGAAGCTGCCCAAGGTGGACGGCTTGGAGGTGTTGCGGCGGCTCAAGGGCGACGCCCGCACCCAAGTCATCCCGGTGGTGATGCTCACCTCCTCGCGCGAGGAGTCGGACTTGGTGCGCAGCTACCGCCTGGGCGCGAACAGCTTCATCGTCAAGCCGGTGGACTGCGACAACTTCGAGGCGGTGCTAAAGCAGTTGGGCCTTTACTGGCTGCAGTTCAACCAGATGCCGGCCGTGAACCCGACGCTGTAACCCGATGAAGGTACGCAGTCCAAGGAAGCTCCTGAGAATGCTTCGCGCGACGGGTTGGTCGGACGTGTCGGACGTGTCTGACTGGTCTGACTGGTCCGACTTGTCTGACTCTCCCTGCTAACATGCCGCCGCCCCTGCACATCCTGATTCTCGAAGACGAGGCCAGCGACTACGAGCTGGCCACGCTCAGCTTGCGCGAACACGGCCTGCAGTTCGAGGCCTGCCGGGTCGAAACCGAGGCCGAATTCCGCCGGGAGTTGCGGGAGTTCGCGCCCGACGTCATCCTCGGCGATAACCAGTTGCCGACCTACGACGGGATGTCCGCCCTGGCGGTGGCCCGGAGTGAATACCCGGAGATCCCCTTCATCCTCCTCTCCGGCGCGGTGGGGCCGGAGCTGGCGGTCACGGCGTTTCATAACGGGGCCAAGGATTACGTGCTCAAGGACCGCCTCGAACGGCTGGGGCCATCGGTGCGCCGCGCCGTGAGCGAGGCGGCGGCGGCCCGCGAGCATCAGAAGGCGGAAGCGGCCCGACGCCAGGCGGAAGAAAAATACCGGTTGCTCTTCGAAAACGCCGTCGAGGGGATTTACCAGACCTCGCCGGAGGGCCACGTGCTGGCCGCCAACCCGGCGATGGCGCGGATGCTCGGCTTCGCCTCGCCGGAGGAATTGATGAGCGTGCGCACCGACATCTCCCACCAGGGCTATGTCAACCCGAGCGCCCGGGACGAGTTCAAGCGGCAGATCGAGGCGCACGGCAGCGTCACCGGCTTCGAGGCCGAGGTCTGCTGCAAGGACGGTCGCAGTATCTGGGCGTCGGAGAATGCTCGCGCGGTGCGGGACGAGAGCGGTCAAGTGGTTTGCTACGAGGGATCCATGGTGGACATCACCGCCCGGAAGCAGGCGGAGACGGCGCTGGCGCAAGAGCGGGAGCTGCTCCGAACGCTGGTTGATCATTTGCCGGCGCGGATTTATTTCAAAGACACCGCCGGGCGCTACTTGCTCAACAACCAGTCGCATCTGGAGTCGCTCGGAGTGCCCGACCAAGCCGATACCTTGGGGAAAACGCTGTTTGATTTTCATCCTCCCGATCTGGCTCAAGGGTATAACGAGTGGGAGCAGGAGGTCATCCGTTCCGGCGTGGCCGTGCTGGACAAGGAGGAGCCGGCGCAGCATCGCAGCAACGGGGAACGGCGCTGGCATCTCACCAGCAAGGTGCCGCTGCGAGATGCCCAAGGGCAGGTGACCGGCCTGATCGGTATCAGCCACGACATCACCGAGCGCAAAGAGATGGAGGCGGCGGTGCAGCGGGAGCGGGCACTGCTCCGCACGCTGATTGATAACCTGCCGGACCGGATTCATTTCAAGGATGCGGAGGGGCGCTACCAGATCAACAACCGGGCGCATTTGGAATGGATCGGGCTGACCCGGCAGGAGGACATTCTGGGCAAGACGCAGTTTGATTTTCTTTCCGAGGAAGAGGCCCAGAAGTATCGCGACTGGGATCTGGAGATCATGCGTACCGGCCAGGCGGTGCTGGACCAGGAGGAATGCACGCGGAAGTCGGGGCCGAGCGGCACGGAGGTGCTGGACAAGGCGGAAATAGACCAGCCCCACGCGGCTGAGGAGCTGCGCTGGCGGCTCGTCAGCAAGATACCGCTGCTGGATGCGCAGGGGCAGGCCACGGGCATCGTCACCATCAGCCACGACATCACCCGGCGGAAGCAGTTGGAGGCGGAGGCGCAGCGGGAGCGGACGCTGTTGCGCACGCTGATTGATCACCTGCCGGACGCGGTTTATGTGAAGGATGTCCAGGGACGGAAAACCCTGGCCAACCGAGCTGATGTGGCGAATCTGGGGCGGACCACCGAGGCGGAAGTCCTGGGCCAGAGCGACTCGATGTTCTTCCCGCCGGAGGTGGCTGCGAAATTCGAGGCCGACGACCAGGCGGTACTCACGAGCGGCCAGCCGCTCAACAAACCCGAGGAGTTAATCACCGACACCCAGGGCCTCCCACGGTGGTTTCTGACCTCGAAGCTTCCGCTGCGCAACGCCGACGGTCAGGTGATCGGGCTGATCGGCGTCAGCCGCGACGTCACCGGGCGGAAGCAGTTGGAAACCATGGCGCAGCGGGAGCGCACGCTGCTGCGCACCCTGATTGATAACCTGCCGGACGCGATTTACGCGAAGGATTCCCTGGGCCGGAAAACCCTGGCCAACCCGGCGGATGTGCGAAACATGGGGCGGACCACCGAGACGGAAGTCCTGGGCCAGAGCGACTTCGCGTTCTTTCCGCCGGAGTCGGCCGCAAAATTCCACGCCGCCGACCTGGCGGTGATCGAGAGCGGCCAGCCGGTCCTCAATCGCGAGGAGTCGTACACCGATGCCCAAGGCAACCCGCAGTGGTTGTTGACCTCCAAGCTCCCGCTGCGCGACGTGGACGGTAAGGTGGTCGGACTGGTCGGCATCGGGCACGACATCACCGAGCGCAAACAGAACGAAATCCTGCTCCAGGAGCAAGCGGCGACGCTCTTGGAAAACAATGCCCAACTGGAAGCGGCCATCGCGCGCGCCAACCACTTGGCCATGCAGGCCGAACTGGCCAACCAGGCCAAGAGCGAGTTCCTGGCCAACATGAGCCACGAAATCCGCACCCCCATGAACGGCGTCATCGGCATGACCGGCCTGCTGCTGGACTCGGAGTTGACGTCCGAACAGCGCGAGTTCACCGAAATCGTCCGCTCCAGCGGCGAAGCCCTGATGTCGGTCATCAACGACATCCTCGACTTCTCCAAGATCGAGGCGCGCAAGCTGGACCTGGAGAAGCTGGACTTCGATCTCCGCACCACCCTGGAAGCCGCCGCCGATATGATCGCCCTCCGGGCGCAGGCTAAGGGGCTGGAACTGACCTGCCTGATCGAACCAGAAGTGCCCGTGCAGTTGCAAGGCGACCCCGGCCGGCTGCGGCAGATCCTCGTGAACCTGGCGGGCAACGCGGTGAAATTCACCCCTAAAGGCGAGGTCGCCATCCACGTCTCCCTGGAGGCCGAGGCCGGGCCATCCGTCACGCTCCGCTTCGCCATCAAGGACACCGGCATCGGTATCCCGCCAGCGCGCCTCAAGGCGCTCTTCGGCGCCTTCGTCCAGGTGGATTCCTCCACCACCCGGCAGTACGGCGGCACGGGGCTGGGCCTGGCGATTTCCAAACAACTGGCCGAGTTGATGGGCGGCAAGATCGGCGTGGAAAGCGTCGAAGGCCAAGGCTCGACGTTCTGGTTCACCGTCGTCCTGACCAAGCAAAGTCCCGTTCGCGCCCAACTGCCGGAATCGGGAGTTGCCCTGACGGGCGTCAAAATTCTGGTGGTGGACGATCACGCCTCGAACCGCTTGGTCGTGACCAGCCTCCTGCGCAACTGGGGTTGCCGCTACGCGGAAGCCGCGTCGGGCGAGACCGCCATGGCCGAGTTGCGCACGGCGGCGCAGGCCGGCGATCCTTTCCGCATGGCCTTGCTGGACATGTGCATGCCGGGCATGGATGGCGAAGGCCTGGCCCGGTGGATCAAGATCGAGCCGGCCTTGCAGACGACCGTGTTGGTCCTGCTGACTTCGCTGGCCCAGCCCGGCACGCCCGCCCGCCTGGCGGAGCTGGGGTTTGCCGGCTGCCTGACCAAACCCCTCCATCAGGCCGCCTTGCGCAGCCTCCTGAAGCGTGTGCTGGAGGCCGCGCCGCCCTCCGCCCAGCCGCCGGAAGCGTTCCCCGAGGGATTGGACTTTTCCTCCCGCCTCACTGCGGACCAGCCGCGCCGCCCGACCGCGCGGATTCTCGTGGCCGAAGACAACCAGACCAACCAGGCCGTCGCCCTCGCCATCCTGCAACGGCTCGGCTACCGCGCCGACGCGGTGGCCAACGGCCAGGAAGCCATCGCCGCCCTGCAACAAATCCCCTACGACCTGGTGTTGATGGATTGTCAGATGCCGGAGCTGGACGGCTACGAAGCCAGCCGGCGCATCCGGCAGCCCGGCAGCGGAGTGCGCTCGCCCAATCTGCCGATCATTGCCATGACGGCCAACGCCATGCAGGGCGACCGGGAGAAATGCCTGCGCGCCGGCATGAACGATTACCTGCCCAAACCCGTCCAGCCCGCCGCCCTGATGCACGCCATCAAACTCTGGCTGCCCGCGCTGGCCAAATCGCCGCCGCAACCGCCGCCCACCGCCGCCCCGCCGGCCGCCGCGCCCGCGCCGGAGGTCGTCGCCATCTTCAACTCCAAGGATCTGCTGGAGCGGCTCCTGGGCGACGACGCCACCGCCCGGATCGTCGTGGCTGGCTTCGTGGACGACGTCCCGAAGCAGTTGCGGCTCCTGCGCGAGCACCTCGAGCAAGGGGCGACGCCCGCCGCCACGCGGCAGGCGCACACCCTCAAAGGCGCGGCGGCCAGCGTGGGTGCGGCTGCCCTGAGCACGGTGGCGTGCGAGCTGGAAAAGGCCGGCCAAAGCGGCGACCTGACGCTCCTGGCCAGCCTGCTGCCCCGCCTGGACGAGCAATTCACTCAACTCCGAGCCGTGCTGCTGGAAACCGGCTGGTGGGTGAGCCGTAACCCATGAGATCCTTTCCAAACCCTGTAGGAGCCGACGTAAGGAGGCTTGGTTTTCAGAGATTTTCAAGCCTTCCGGGTAGAG
>CAINDV010000138.1 GCA_903847485.1 uncultured Verrucomicrobiota bacterium | reverse complement strand
CGCCATCGTCGGCGAGGCTGAACTCAAACGCCTCCATCGCCAGGCGGTTCTCCTTCCCGACCTGCCAACCTTCCAGCGGGCCCTTTTGGAACTCAAAGCGGGCTGAACCCGGAGCATGCCCCTGCTGCCCACTGACCACTTCTTTCGCCTTCCTGACTTCCGTCCTGACCTCTGACCTCTGTTTTCCGCTATCACGCCCATCCCTTCCCTGCGCCTTGCCTCACCTGGAAGCCGGAGTGGCCGATACCAAGAACCGACCGTTTTCCTACCTCAATCCTTAGCGATGAACTTGAAACCTTCACCGAATGGTAAAGCTTTTGAGCATATCGCAGAGGATTGAGGCGACAATATGAAAGGCATCATTCTCGCTGGCGGCGCTGGCTCGCGGCTTTACCCGCTCACCCTCGTGGCGAGCAAACAACTCCAACCGGTCTTCGACAAGCCGATGGTTTATTATCCGCTTACGACGCTGATCGAGGGCGGCATCCGCGAGTTCTGTCTCATTTCCACGCCGCAAGACCTGCCGCGCTTTCGCCAACTCCTCGGCGACGGCAGCCAGTGGGGGCTGCGGATCGAATATCGCGAGCAGGCCAAGCCGGAGGGCATCGCCCAGGCCTTCCTGATCGCCGAGTCCTTCATCGGCCAAGACGCGGTGACGCTGATCCTCGGCGACAACATCTTCTACGGCGGCGACAGTTTTCAGAAAGCCTTCGGCGGTTTCACCTCGGGGGCAACGATCTTCGGTTACCACGTCAACGACCCGGAGCGTTACGGCGTCGTGGAGTTCGACGCCGAGGGGCGGGCGATTTCCATCGAAGAAAAGCCGCGTCAACCCCGGAGCAACTACGCCGTCCCCGGCCTCTACATCTACGACAACGGCGTGGTCGCTCTCACCAAGGCGATGAAGCCCTCGGCGCGCGGCGAGTTGGAAATCACCGACGTCAACGTCGAGTATCTCCGGCGCGGCACGCTGCGGGTTTACCGGCTGAACCGGGGCTTTGCGTGGCTGGACGCCGGGACCAGCACCAGCTTGCACGAAGCCTCTGCTTACGTGCAGACCATCGAGAAGCGCGCCGGCATCAAGATCGGTTGCCCGGAGGAAGCGGCGTTCCGGCGCGGCTTCCTGTCGCTGGAGCAACTCGACGCGCTGACCGGCCGGATGCCCAAGTGCGAATACCGTGAGTACCTGGCGGAAGTCGTCGCCGAAGCCAAGCGCCTGGCCCACCCGCACGTCGCATGAACGTCATCCCCGGCGACATCCCTGGCCTGCTGATCCTCGAACCGAAGGTCCACGGCGACTCCCGTGGCTTCTTCATGGAGTTGTGGCACCAGCGCCGTTACGCCGAAGCCGGCATGAACGTGAGCTTCGTGCAGGATAACGTCTCGCTCTCCCGGCGCGGCATCCTGCGCGGGCTGCATTTCCAGAATCCCACTCCGCAAGGCAAGCTCGTCCAGGTGCTTCAGGGCGAGGTGTTCGATGTGGCGGTGGACATCCGGCGGAGCAGCCCGACCTTCGGCCGCTGGCAGGGCGTGACGCTCTCGGCGGAAAACAAGCGGCAGTTCTTCGTCCCGGAGGGCTTCGCGCACGGCTTCCTGGTCACCAGTGAAACTGCGCTGTTCTACTACAAATGCACCGAGTTCTACCTGCCCGCGAACGAGCTAGCGCTGCGGTGGGATGACCCGGCGCTGGGCATCGCCTGGCCGAACCGCACGCCGCTGATTTCCGACCGCGACGCCAAGGCGCCGTGCCTGCAGGATTTGCCGGCGGAGAAGCTGTTCGCTTGAGCTGCCCCAACATGGACTTGCCCCGCATTCTACTGATTGGCCGCAATGGCCAAGTCGGCTGGGAACTCCGGCGGAACCTGGCCTCGCTGGCGCAAACCACCTGCGTGGATTTCCCGGAGATTGATCTCACCAGCGCCGACTCCATCCGCCGCTGGGTCCACGACACCCGGCCGCAGGTCATCGTGAACGCTGCCGCCTACACTGCCGTGGACAAGGCGGAAGCCGAACCGGACTTGGCCATGAAGATCAACGGCGTCGCCCCCGGCATCTTGGCGGCCGAAGCCCGGCAGCTCGGCGCGCTGCTCATCCACTACTCCACCGACTACGTTTTCGACGGCACCAAGACCGAGCCATACGTCGAGACCGACGCCCCGAACCCGTTGGGTTCCTACGGCCGCTCCAAGCTGGCCGGCGACCAGGCGGTGCAGGCGGTCGGCGGCGCGCACCTCATCTTCCGCCTCTGCTGGGTCTATGGCGCGCGGGGGCAGAACTTCCTTCTCACCATGCAGCGCCTGGCCCGTGAGCGGGAGAAGCTCCGCGTCGTGCGGGATCAAGACGGCTGCCCGACGTGGTCACGGCAGATTGCTGAAGCCACCACGCTCGCGCTCCGGCAAGTGCTCCTAAGCCGGGACTTCAACGCGGTCAGCGGCGTCTTCAACCTTGCCTCCGCCACGGCGACGAGTTGGCACGGTTTTGCCTCCCGGATCATTGAAGCCATGCCGGCAGCGGAGCGGAAATGCCGCAAAGTCGAACCGATCACCAGCGCCGATTCCCCACCCCCACGCGGCGCCCGGCCTACTCGGTGCTGGACAGCGCCAAGCTCCGCGAGACATTCGGCTTGCAACTGCCCGGCTGGGAAGAAAGCCTGCGGCTGGTGCTGGACCTAGTATAAACTCACTGTTAGGCAGAACTACGCTTATGCCGCAATGGTTGACGACAGTTTTGAGTAGCCTTCTTCCGTCGCTGATCGTCGGCATTTGCACGGCGATTTTCAGCGTCCGACTTGCTCTCCGTCGTTTTCATGCCGAGCGTTGGTGGGAGCGCAAAGCAGAGGCATACTCCCAAATCGAGGAAGCGTTATATTCAGACTATGGAGTATTGCGCCGCTCATTCAGATGAGGACACGACCGGACAGCAGATTAGCGAAGAGCGAGGGAAGGAATTGTCGGATGGTTATGAGCGGGCTTATCGCGTGTTGAGGAAGGCGACGAGCGTTGGAGCCTATATCATTTCAGACGAGGTTGCCGAGGCTCTAGCAAGCTTGACAAGCGGCCACGATTAAACCCAGAAGATTGCGCTTGGTTTGAGATATTCGACGCTGATTACCAAGCGTACAAAACGACTTTTGCGGAAGTCAGAGCTCTGGCTAAGAAGGATTTGAAAGTATGACCGTACTGCCAAACAAGTCGCCGGCCCCAACCGCCGGTGGCGCTTGCAGTTCTGCTGTCGTGGTTCACGTCGCGGGTCGGCGATGGTTCAATCTTTTTCGTTTGACCAACTGACCCATCCATGAAGTTAACAGAGTCGCGACTTGCTCACGGAGCAAGAATGCCAAGTGAGAATACGAAGACATGGTTGAACACCCCCACAACCCCAACATAAACACTCCATGAACCTCCTCATCACTGGCGGCGCCGGCTTCATCGGCTCCAACCTGATCCAACACGTCATTGACCGGCCCGAAGTCACCCGCCTCGTCAATCTCGACTGCCTGACCTACGCCGGCCGCCTCGAAAACCTCGAAGCCGTCGCCCGCCACCCGAAATACACTTTCGAGAAGGCTGACCTCCGCGACAAGTCAGCGGTGGTGGAAATCTTCCAGCGCCACGGCATCACCCACGTCATGCACCTGGCGGCGGAGTCGCATGTGGACCGCTCCATCACCGGCCCCGGTGACTTCATCAGCACCAACATCGTCGGCACCTTCAACCTGCTGGAAGCCTGCCGGGCCGCCTGGCTGGCGCAGCCCGCCGTGCCGGGGCGCTTCCTCCACGTTTCCACCGACGAAGTCTATGGCAGCCTCGGGGCCACGGGCTACTTCACCGAGACCACCCCCTACGCGCCCAACTCGCCCTATTCCGCCAGTAAGGCCTCCAGCGATCTGCTCGTGCGGGCCTACCATCACACCTACGGCCTGCCGGCGGTCATCACCAACTGCTCTAACAACTACGGGCCGTTCCAGTTTCCGGAGAAGCTCATCCCGGTGGTCATCCAGAGCGTCCTGGCGCGCAAGCCCATCCCGGTTTACGGCGACGGCATGAACGTGCGCGACTGGCTCTACGTCCGCGACCACGCCGAGGCGCTGTGGCTGGTGCTGACGCGCGGCCGTTGCGGCGAGACTTACAACGTCGGCGGGCACAACGAGTGGGCCAACATCCACATCGTCCAGTTGATCTGCGACCTGATTGATGAACTGTCCCCGGCCACCGGCGGCAACTCGCGCCAGTTGATCACCTACGTCAAGGACCGCCCCGGCCACGACCGCCGCTATGCCATCGACGCCACGAAGATCGAGAAGGAACTCGGCTGGGTGCCGGCGCACGACTTCCCGCGCGGCATCCGCGAAACCGTCCAGTGGTATCTGGCCAACCAGCCCTGGGTCCGTGCCGTGCTGGCGCCGCGCCAAGGTTAGTCCCACTTCGCCATGTCCACCGCCAACGCCGCCGTGTTTCCGGAGCTGCGCGTCCTCGTGACCGGCGGCACGATTGACAAGACCTATTCGCCGGTCGAGGGCACGCTGGGTTTCTCCCGCACCAACGTGCTGGCCATGCTCCAGCAGGCGCGCGTCGCCTTGCCGGAGGCGCAGGTCCAAACCGTCCTGCTCAAGGACAGCCTCGAAATGACCGACGCCGACCGCGACCGCATCCGCGCCGCCGCCGCCGCCGCGCCGGAGCCGCGCATCATCCTCACGCACGGCACCGACACGATGATCCTGACCGCGCAGCACCTGGCGCAGGCCAACCTCGGCAAGACCGTGGTGCTGGTGGGCGCGATGGTGCCCTACACGTTCAGCAACTCGGATGGCCTCTTCAACCTCGGCACCGCCTTCGCCGCTGGGGAAAGGTTCCCGAAATGCAGGAACGTGTCCTGCGCGTCATTTTATTGCCGGATGGCGAAACCGTTCACAACGCCTTCTTCGACCGGAACGCTCAGTTATGAGAATCAAGTATTTCCCTGATACCGACACCGCTTTGATGGAGTTTGCGGCCTTCAAGGTTGACGAAACGCGTGAAATCAGTGAGGACATCTATGTGGACTTGGATTGCGATGGCCGCCTGGTGAGCAT
>CAINDV010000137.1 GCA_903847485.1 uncultured Verrucomicrobiota bacterium | reverse complement strand
GAGCTGGGGCAGCCAGGTTTCCGCCATCGGCGTGGTGACGAATCCCACGCTCGATCCCACCGATGCCACTTACCGCTGGACGGACCAAGGCATCATCATCCAGTCCACTAACGGAGGCGCTTACAACACGATTGATCCCAGCGTGGCAAAGGACGCCAACGGCAATCCTTGGCTGGTCTTCGGCTCCTATTGGACGGGCATTTACATCATCCAATTGGACCCGCTGACCGGCTTGCGCGTCGCGCCGGATTTGCCGGCCACCCGGCTGGCTTACAACAGCTCCATCGAGGCCTCCTGCATCTACCGGCACGGCAGCTACTACTATCTGTTTGCCAACTGGGGCTCCTGCTGCGTCGGCGTCAACAGCACTTACAACATCCGCGTGGGCCGCGCCACGAGCATTACCGGCCCCTACCTGGACCGCAACGGCGTGGACATGGTGAACAACGGAGGATCGCTCTTCCTGGAAGGCACCGGTAAGTTCACGGGGCCGGGGCACATCGCCGTGCTGGCGGAGAACGGCGCGGAGTGGTTCAGCTATCACTACTACGACGCCGGGGCGTATGCGCCGTGGTACGGCGCCTTCGGACAGGCTTGCTTCGACCTGGAACCGCTGTCGTGGACGGCGGACAACTGGCCGGCGTTCACGAATGATTGGGCGGCGAGTTATAAGTTCCAAGCCGACGCTCGCGACGAGCACGGCCAATACTACGGCTGGGTGCAAGGCGGCGCGGCGATCACCAACGACCCGGCGCGTGGCCGGGTGCTGGCACTTAGCGGCACTAACCAATTAGTCCAACTTCCGCCCGGCGTCGCCTACGCCCGCACGTTCGCAGCGGTGGTGAAGTGGGGCGGCGGCGCGGCCTGGCAACGACTTTTCGACTTCGGCACCGATACTTCGCGCTACGTGATGCTCACGCCCGCCGATGGCGCGGGCCGGCTAACTTGTCATATCAAAGCGGGCGGCGCGGTGCAATCGCTACAGGCTCCCTCCGGTTTGCCGGTGGGTGTTTGGACCCATGTAGCGCTCACGCTCGACGGTCGCCGGGGCGTGCTTTACGTCAACGGCGCGGCGGTGGCGACTAATAACAGCATGACGCTTTCGCCGTTGGATGTGCTCGCCCAAACCAATCACTTAGGTCGGAGCAAATTCTCCGCTGACCCCGATTTCAAGGGGCTTCTTGCCAGTTTCCGCGCTTATGGCCGGGTGCTTTCCGCTGTGGAAATTGCCGCGCCGCTGCCGGCGATTGCCAAGCCTGCCGACGGCTCATCCTACAGCTCGGGACAAACCGTTTCCTTCAGTGGCAGCGCGGCGGATTTCACCGGGCTGCCGCTCGCCGCCAGCGCGTTCAACTGGATCCTGAAGTTCATCAACGCCGGCGTGACTAACACGGTGCTCGGCCCGTTCAGTGGGCTGACCAACGCCGCTTTCACCATCCCGGCTTCCGGCGCGGCGGCGACAAATGGCTGTTACCGGATCACGCTGATAGTGACGGACCCGGCGGGGCGCAAGGCGACTAACTCGGTCGAAGTCTTTCCTACTACCTCTGTCGCGCCCGCCGTTGACTGGGCTTCGTTTTATGCCTTCACCACCGGGGCCCAAGACGCGAGCAATAACTTCAACGGCACGCTGGCCCGCGGCGCGTCCATTCAGACCGACGCTACGCGGGGCAAGGTGTTGAGCCTCGCCGGGGGCAGCCAGCACGTCGTTCTGCCCGCCGGCGTCGGCACGCTGCGGACGTTTTCCGGCTGGGTGAAATGGAACGGCGGCGCGGCGTGGCAGCGGTTGTTCGACTTCGGGCAAGACACGGAACATTGGTTTATGCTGACGCCGCTGGACTCCGACGGGAAAATGCAGTGCTCCATCTCGCCCGCCCGCTCCGACTTCGTGCAGGTGATCCAGGCGACGGCACTGCCGATGAACGTCTGGACTCACTTGGCAGTAACATTGGACGGGCGGCAGGGAATTCTTTACACCAACGGCCAACCCGCGGCGATTAACAACAGCGTCAACCTACTGCCCGCCGACGTGGCGGCGACTAAGTGCTACCTGGGCCGCAGCCAGTATTCCGCCGACGCTTACTTCAGCGGCCAGCTCGACTCGGTGTGGCTCAACTCCCGCTCAGTGCCGCTGGAGGAGATTCTCGCGCCGACGCCAGCCATTCTTCAACCGCTGCCGACGGCTTTGTTTGCCGGCGGGGAAAGCCTTGCCTTCTATGGCTCCGCCACCGATTACAGCGACGCGCCGCTCCCGGCGAGCGCGTTCACTTGGACGGCGGAATACCTTCATGAGGGGCGGTGCGATGTTGTGTTCGGCCCGTTGACGGGCATCACTAATGGCTCGCTTACCATCACGACGAATGGCCCAGTGTCCACCAACATCAGCTACCGGTTGACCCTGCTCGCCACTAGCGCCAACGGGCTGCAGCGCGCCGTCTCCAGCGACATCCAGCCGCGCGTGAGCCAGGTAAGTCTCGCCTCTGTGCCCGACGGCCTGCAACTTACACTGGACAGCCAGCCACTTACCGCGTCGGGATCGTTGCCATTGGTGGCCGGCATGAGGCGGACGCTGGTGGCTCTGTCGCCACAGACTAACGGCGGCACTAATTACAGCTTCGTCCTATGGTCCGACGGCGGCGCGCTGACGCATGACATCACGGTGCCGGTTGGCGCTGCGACTTACACGGCGGCTTTCGTGCCGCCGGTGATCGCTTTGGCCAACGCGGGAGGTGCTTGGCAATTACAATGGCCGTGTTGGGCCGGCGCGATGCAGCCGTTTTGCGCGACGAGCCTCGTGCCGCCGGTGACGTGGAGCATAGTCACAAACGCCGCCACCTGCGCCGGTGGCGTGCGAATCTGTGCGGTGCCGAGTGTGTCGGGCGACCGGTTCTATCGCCTGCAATTTCCGTGAACAAGGGCCCGTAGCCGGTTAACCCAAGATTCGATGCGGAAAAGGCTTCGCGTAGTGGGACCGGCTTCCAGCCGGTCAGTTTCAGCCCGAACTCCGAAGTTCGGGGAGCACGCCCGCTGCGGGCGTTGCTGGCTGCGCCCTCGCGCCAGCATTTTTGGCCCAGGACTGATTTACAGCCTCAGAACTCCTGAGCCGCGAACACAAATTTCAACCGGCAAGGAAACGAGTTGAGTCCAAGCGCGCCGGGTCAGGGGAACCGGCCTACAGCAAGGGCGCGGTTCTGTAGGCCCGGGGCCCTCACCGGGCGGCCCAAGCTG
>CAINDV010000136.1 GCA_903847485.1 uncultured Verrucomicrobiota bacterium | reverse complement strand
TCCGCTTTCCATGTCCGCACGCCCCCCAAGCGGACAAGAAGGTCCGCGCTCCAGTCAAAGTATGCGAACCGCTGACACTATTCTGTAGCCTTGATTGCCAGACAACGCAAAACCACTTCCCGCAAACGGCGCCCTCCGGCTCCGGCCGGGCGTGCGCTCGGTCGGTCAATCGTCCCGGTCGTGGTACGCTCAAAACCGCACTAATGAGGGTCCGGCGCTCCAAGCGAAATAACCTCGCCCGCATTGGGCTTGGTGCGGCGGCGGGCCGGTGCCCGATAAACAACAGAAAGAAACGAACACCAACGCGAAGGTCACCAATGCCTTTCGGCTCCGGGCCTGGGCCGGACTTGAACTCGGCAGACTTTCTCCCGGTCTGCCAGCGGGTTGTCACCCACGCCTTTCGGCGGCGGGCCGGTGCTCGCCAAGAGCTTTCGCCAGCAGTTCCGCTCCGCCCAGGGTCACCCATGCCTTTCGGCGCCGAATGGCTACGGTCTCTATGATATGTAGGGCAAGGTGTGGACGTATTCAGAGTCATCAATGCCTTTCGGCGGCGGCGGCTATGGCCTCTACGATATGGCGGGGAAGGTGTGGACGTGTTCAGAGTCACCAATGCCTTTCGGCGGCGGGCCGGGGCCTCGCCAACAACAGCCGCTTCCTCATCCTTGACGACTGCATGTCACCAATGCCTTTCGGCGGCGGGCTGGTGCCCGACACGGATGCGGAATGGGACAATCTTCGGGGCGGAGAGTCACCAATGCCTTTCGGCGGCGAGCCGATGCCCGCCATGATGCAACAAGTGACTGAAAATTTTATGCCAGAGTCACCAATGCCTTTCGGCGGCGGGCCGATGCCCGCCTCCGGCCCTCGCTTGCGCTTTGGCCGCAAGGGATTTGTAGGTGATTTCCGCGAACCTGCAAGATTTTTTGTGGCCCCGCCGACGAGAAGATCAAAGAACCGACGAAAACGCCGCCTTGACGGGCTTGCCGGCACGCCGCGAACCGTTCCCCGCCGGCCCGGCATCCGGGGTTCGCTGAGGCACCCACGGACTTCAGCCACGCAGCATTTCTCCTGATGGCCCTTGGCCCCCCGCCGGGTGAGGGCACCCGGCCTACACCAGAGGCCAGGGGCAGGGCCAGCATGCGAAATTAACGGCGGAGAAATGAAAAAGTTTGCCAAAGTGAAGAATCTCTCCGAAGCTTCACACCGGTAGCGGGAAGTGCTCGCCTTGATGACATGAAAACGATGGCAAATCAGCAGACAGGCGTGGGAGACTGCACCAGCTTCGGCCGGTCGTGGCTTGGCCACCTGGCCGGGCGTGCTTGGGTGCCTCGGTGTAATCGAGCGGTGAACTCTCCCAACTGGCACGGTGAACCAAATGTTTTCGCCTCCGCTGCCGTCCGCCCATGTCTGGCCGCTGGCCCGGCCAACCATGCAACCCGAAGCTATACCGCGTAAAGGCAAGCGCCGTGCCCGTGGCCAACCCGTGAACCGCTGACGACCATGACTGACTGGAAACGCAAACTCGCCGCCTACTTGCTCGACCCGCCTGGCAAGGCGTTGGACATCGCCACCCACGGCGAGCGCTCCGACACGGCTTGCCGCCGCGCCGGGTTTGTGGATGCGGAGATAGGTGACTATTTCGCCCAAGCCGATCACCCCGGTGCCGCGGCGGACCGACTGCCGTTCCCGGCGGCGCGGCCCAGCGGACTTAGTTGCGCTTTCGACGGCGTCCGCAATGCCTTCCACCATCCGCTTAGTGGGCAGCCGCTGCCGTTCCACGCCGAGTTCAAGTCGGACGAACAAGGCCTCGAAGGCGAGGCATCCGTCCAACCCTTGCTCACGGCCGAATCGCTCGCCGCGCTGACTGATGATGACTTGCGCTGGCGCGCCCGCTTCTTCGCCCATTGGCGGCTCTGGCCGAAACACGCCAGTGAGAAGGATTACCGCCTCGCGCTCTTACCGGCTGACACGCGCCTGCCTGACCACTCAATCTGGACTCACATGCAAGTGGTGTCCGCATTGGACGGCTGTGTCGGTGGCAACCAAGTCTGCCAACCCGCCTTCCTTAAGTTCCAGCTTGGTCCCGTGCCGGACTTCATCGCCGCCGCCCGCAGCATCCGCGACCTATGGAGCGGCAGTTATCTACTCTCCTGGCTCATGGCGGCGGGGATGAAGGCGCTCGCGGCCGAAGTCGGTCCCGACGCGGTCATCTATCCGAATCTGCGTGGGCAACCACTCTTCGACCTTCACTGGCGCAATGACCTTTGGGACAAGGTGAACATCGGCACTCAGACGGTATGGGAGTCATTGGCCTGGAAGAGTCGCGAGTTACTTACCTCCAACTTACCCAACCTATTCCTCGCCGTGGTTCCGGCGGACCAAGCTGCCGACTTAGGACGCAAAGTAGCCGCCGCCATCACTGCGGAGTGGGAGAAGATCGCCGCCGCAGTCTGGGCCGAGTGTGCCGAGGCCGGTCTGACCGCCGATGAAAGCGGCCTCAGCGCCGCCGATCGCAAGACTCGTTTTGACGCCCAAATAGCCCGCTTTCTCCCGCTCTACTGGCAGGCGACGCCGTGGCCGGATACACTGGCTGACACCTTGCAGCTCGCCGAGGGCTTTGACAAGGAGATGCCCATTCGGAAGGCGCGGGATCGGGTCCAGACCGTAGTGGCCATGGCGACGCGACAGATGCCGGTTGGGCATCGGGATAGCCGCTACTATGTCGGCGGCCATGATGGTCCTAAGACTCAACTCAATAACCTCGGCCTTGGCTGGTCCGTCATCCTCGCCTTGAATGGCTGGCAACTCGAGGCCGTCCGGCAAACGCACCCCTTCGCCGCCGCTAACTCGGGCGGTTGGCAGAGCGGCACATTCAATAACAAAGACGCCCTGACTGGCCGCGACGAAGCCGTGGCGGGCGGAAGCACTTGGGCGGTCAAGACGGAGAAGCTGGGTGGTTCGTGGCAGTCACTCTTCAAACATGACGATTGGTTGAGCGCCGCCACGTTGGTTAAGCGTCTCTGGCATCTGGCCTATCTCGGTAAGTCGCCCTGGAGTCTGGCGACCAGTTCCCAAGACTTACCCATGCCGAACACCCGCAGTTTGGCGGCGCATGACCCGTTTGGGCGGGACGATGACTCCGCTGACGAGCAGGCGCAGGAAGCCGACTCGTCCGAGAAGTACTTCGCCGTCCTGGCCTTCGACGGCGATGAGATTGGCAAGTGGGTAAGTGGTGAGAAGACCCCGCTCCTAGCGAACCAACTGGCCGACTACCACGCCGGCTCCACCGGCCCGCGGGGCGGAGCGAAAGTCTATTTTGAGCAACCGGAGTTCAAGGATTTCTTGAAAGCCCAGCGCCCACTCTCTCCCAGCTACCATCTGCAATTGAGTGAAGCACTTAGTAACTTCGCCCTGCTTTGCGCCCGGCCCATAGTAGAAGCTTTTGACGGCCGACTTATCCACGCCGGGGGCGATGATGTCATGGCGCTCCTGCCGGCTGACACCGCGTTAGCCTGTGCCGAAGCGCTGCGACTGGCCTTCACAGGGCGCGAAGTAAGATCACTGACGGGGAAAGTTCTCTTCCAGAGTCCGGCACCGGGATTCCTATCCTCCGAAGAGTGGAAGGATGAGCATGGCCGCGGCCGCCCGATTCCCTTCCTGGTCCCTGGCCCCGCCGCTGATTGCTCTGTGGGCCTCGCCATCGCCCATTTCAAATCACCGCTGCAAGATGTTGTTCGCGCCGCCCAAGACGCCGAGAAGCGCGCCAAGCTACAACTGGGCCGCAGCGCCGTCGCCGTCACTGTCTTCAAACGCTCCGGCGAAACCATGGAGTGGGGCTGCCAGTGGAGTAGCGGTGGCTTGGAGCTTTACCACGCCCTGGCCGAGGCCCTCCGGGCGGAGCAACTTAGTGGTAAGTTCCCGCAGCGCGTGGCGGAGTTACTCACCCCCTATGCGACGCAGAGCACTGGTTTGGGGAAGACGATGGCCGCCTCCGGTTTTGGCGCGGTGGTTGATGAAGTCATACTGCGGGAATTTGCCATTGCCTGTAGTAGGCAGCGCGGCCCGGCAGGGAATAGCGAAGTGACGGGGCAACTCCTTCTCCGGCTGCATAAGTATGTTGCCGGACGGGACAAAACGGAGTCGAAACTCCGCGCTGTCGTTGGCCTCTGCCAGACTGTCGCCTTCACCCACCGCACCGCGGCAACCAACGATTTGAAATCTGAAATTCCGAATCTCAAATCCTCCCTCGCCGAAAGGCAGCCCCGACCATGAGTACCCTGCATCAGATACTACTCCAACCTACCGACGTTCTCTTCTTCCGTGATGGCCGGCCCATGACTGGCTCACTCGCCGGCCACGGCGCGGCCTGGCCGCTGCCCCATGTTATTAACGCCGCCTTCCATGCCGCGCTGCACCGCTCCGGTTTCGCCAAGGACGCTCATTCGCATCGGCGCGGCGGCCGTGGTGTTTACGCCGGCGACGCGGAGCGGGACCGTAAGTTTGGCTCGCTCATCACAGCCGGGCCGTTTCCGGTGAAAGACCGGCAGACCTGGTTTTTTCCCCGCCCGCAGGACTTGCAAGACGCGACGCTTCAGCCGACACTATTACCTGCGGCCTCCATTGGTTGCGCTCAGTCTAGTCTTCCCCACCCTTTGCAATGCGCCGTGGCTAACCGCCGACCAACGACGAAGGAATCCGAGGCCAAGGCGTGGCTGTCGCGGCAGGCTTTCGAGACTTACCTGGGAACGACTAAGTCCGCCGTGCCCGCCACTCAACTAAGCGGTCACGCGCTGGAAGACTCTGACCTCTTTGACTGTGAACATACCATCGGCATCGGAATTGATCCTGAGACGGGCAGCCAGGATGGTCAGAGCCTTTACTCCGCGCACTATCTCCGCTTGCGGGATAACTGGCAGCTTGGTGTCTGTGCTGCGGCCGAAGACAAGGCGTTCAGCCACCCGCAACACAAGAATGATCTTGTCCAAGCCCTCTTCAATGGCGGCCAGCACCAGATCACCGTCGGCGGTCAGCAGCGCATCTGCTCCGCCGCTTCCGTCGCCGGTGCCGCCCTCCCGCTGCCGCACGGCCGAGCGGGTGACTTCCGCGAACACGAGGGGAAGTTCCTAGTTAAGTGGATCCTACTAACTCCCGCAGTGTGGCCGACGATTGCCGCCGACGCCGAGCGCCATATCAACGCGCAGCCCGGCGGCTGGCTGCCGAACTGGATTGACCCGCAAACTGGGGCAGTTCTCCTCAAGGCCGGAGATACGACACGCCATGAGCGAGAGAGTCGGGAGGCTTGGCGTCAACGCGTCCGGCAGCAAGTGAGTATCTCCGCCAAGCTCGTCGCCGCCATCGTCCCCAAGCCATTGGTCGTCAGCGGTTGGGCCTTGCCGGACGAAGCCGCGGGCGAACTAGGTGGTGCCCAGAGCGTTCATCTCGCGGTGCCGGCGGGCGCGGTTTATTACTTAGAGGCGACTACTAAGACAGAGGCCGAAAACCTCGCCGCCGCCCTGAACTGGCACGGCCGTGACAACAAACCTACCACCATCAAAAACCGCCGCAGCACGTTGCTCGGTGAAAAGGGCTACGGCCTCGGCGTCTGCGGCACCTGGAGCTTTTTTCCGGAGGCTGCCAATACTATCCGGTGACTTAGCCGTAACCATGCAGAAGACTTTCAACGTAAAGACGCAAAGACGCAAAGACGCAAAGGGCAGGGAAACTTTAACCGGCAGTCTTGGGTGTCACCATTTGGTTAGCACAAGCTGTCAGGCCACCGCTGGTCGGATTTCCCTGTGTCAGCTTTGCGTCTTTGCACCTTGGTGTTTTGGCGCTGAATCCCGACTGAATAGTTACGGCTTAGGCCCGCGCCGGAGAGCTACACTATGACTGAGCCGTCTGAGTTACACGACCGCGCCGCCGGTTCGCCTGCCAGCACCGCGCCGGAACCGTGGTCGCATCCCTGGCACGACCAGCTTGGTCTGCGTTACCACCAGGCTATTGCCAGGAAGATTCGTGTGCGTTCCGACCTCCGCAGTATCGCGGTGGAAAACATCGTCCGCTGGACCGCCCGCAACGACTATCCCGCCAGCGTCCTCCGCGCGCTGCAAGTTTGGCGCGGGTTGCTCACCTCGGCACCCTTGGAGGAACTGCTCGCCGCTCTGACTGATCCCTCCGAACGCGGCCATGAGATGCGACAAAACACTCCCTTCGCCGGAATCCTCACTGCGGAGGAACGCCGGCGCATCCGCGACGAACATGAAACGGCCACAACTTATTGAATTGCTTCAGCGCATCCGGACGAGTCACCCCGAAACGCGCTTGATCGTGGCCGGGAGCCAGGCATTCTACGCGTTCACCGGCACTGCGCCCGCCGTAATTACCTTCTCAATCGAAGCCGATCTGCTCCTGGTCCGCGAGGCGTTTGCGGCCCGGGCCGACCTCGAAACTAACTTCGGAATGGATTCGGCCTTTCAGGCTGAAACCGGCTTTTATGCCCACCCCGTTGGCCTCGGCACCATCGTCCTGTCGGCGGGCTGGGAGGAACGCCTGGTTCCGTTTGGACGCGACGAGGGACTGATCAATGTCTGGGCCTTGGAACTCCACGACTTACTCGCCAGCAAACTTATGGCCGGCCGCGACAAGGACTTTGAATTCCTCCACGCGCTGATCGTTCACGCCCTCTGCGATTTCCCCACGCTGCTCGCTCGGATGGAACTCCTGCGCGCCGGTGCCTCCGCCAATGCCGTTCCGGAGCGCCTTACCCGGCTGGCCCGCCACCTTCGGGACTGGCACCGCGACGACCTCGCCCGCACTATCCACCCGGCTGGCCACCCACCGGAATGAACTCTCCCAAGCCGCAATCCAACAGCTTTGCCAGACGTTCGCAGCCCTGACTTTGAACAAATAACAACGCACCCTAAACCCATGACCGATAACTTCTTTGCCATGCTTCAAACCAGCGTAGCCACATCGTCCGTGACTCTCCTAAAGCGCATCCTTTCACAACCTTGACTCCTTACACACTATGAACACACGAATCCTATATCTCTTCACCCGCACCCCGCTGCACGTCGGCGCTGGTTCCAGCGTGGGGGCCATTGACCAACCTATCATCCGCGAACGCCATACCGGCTTCCCGGTTATTCCGGGCACGAGCCTCAAAGGCGTGCTGCGCGACACCGCCACACGCGACGACCAGATCAAGGCCGACGTGGATGCTATCTTCGGCGAGGGCTTTGGCAGCGGCTCGGACAGTTCCAGCGCGGGCCGGGTCTCCTTTGGCGAGGCTAAGTTGTTGGCGTTCCCGGTGCGGTCAGCCAAAGGCAGCTTTGCTTTCACAACTTGCCCGCTCGCCTTGGAACGTTTCCAGCGCGAACAGGCTGGCTTGGGCGCGCTCAAGGTGCCCGCCGAACCCAAGGACATGGAATGCCTGGCGGGCGATACTGTTACCATCGCCCGCTCCGGCCAGACCGGCGTGGTGCTGGAAGAATACCGGTTCAACCGCGCCCCGGGCGAAGCGGGTAAGTTCCCCAGCGACTGGGAGACGGCGCTGCTCGGACTCTTGGATGATCCGGTGTGGCAGGCCGGCAAGGGACGGTTCGTGCTGCTCAGTAACGGCGACTTCGCGCATTTCGTGAAGAACGCCTGCGAGGTCAGTCAGCATGTGGCTATTGACCCGCAGAAGGGCACAGCCAAGCGCGGCGCACTGTTCAACTTAGAAGCCGTGCCGTCGGAAGCGCTCTTCTTTGCTCCGCTCATTGCGCTTGCTCGTGCCAGCGGCGAACTCGACAAGTTAGCCGAGTTGTTCACCCGCAAACCGCTGCTCCAATTCGGCGGCGACGGCACCACCGGCCTGGGCTTCTGCACGGTGAAACTAAGCTAAGAAGGACGCACCTATGAAGAATCTTGAACAAATCCGGGCCGCGAGCGCCCTGGCCTATGCCAAAGCCGGAGTAGGAATGCGGGGACAACAAGGAGGCAACATCCTCAAGAAACTCCCCCCGCTAGTCATGAGCAACGGACTGCTCGCCGCCGGGGCCTTCGCCTACGCGCAGAGAGGCGACAGTGGTTGGCGCACCTGTTTCGACTATCTCGCCAAGCATCTCGCCCACCCCGACATCGCGATTGCGCCGGGACAGGATAACTTGGACAAGCTGATGGATTTCCTCTCCGGCCCGGCGGACAGCCAGGCCCTCCAGCTCGCGACCGAAGAAGCGTTGGCCTGGCTTAGTTACGCGCGGCGCTTGGAGCCAAGCCAGGAAAGCGGAGGCGACTATGATTCCGGCGACTAAGGATGTGATCGCCTTAGTGGGCGAGTGGGCGGAAGCGGTCGAAAATCGTTCGCTGCTCCATGAGAAGTTTGCCCTGCCCAAAGTGTGGGGTGCGGGAGAGGGCGGCAAACTGGACAACGCCGGACGCTGGAGCGTGCTGCGCATTGTCACCCGCGGATCCGACCTGCTGCGCAGTGATTCGCAACGCCTCCTCCGGGAGGCGGGCGGGCGGAACGCGCGCCCGGAAGTTGCGGAGCGCAAGGAACGGGACGCGCACGTCGCCGACAAGATGGCGACGATGGCGCGGGCTGATGGCGCGCTGGCCAAGGTCGGCAACGCCAATGCCCGCCGCTTCCTCGACGACCTCAACCGATCCTTCACGGGCATGGTAGCGACCTTCGAGGCCACGCTCGGCGCCCGGATGATGGTCAACTTAGCGGGCGGCGTCGTAGAGAACGCTGGTATTGCTCTGGACCGCTGCTTTAGCCTGCCGCTCATTCCCGGCAGCGCCGTCAAAGGCATCACTCGCACTCAGGCCCTCTGGGAAATCCGCGAAGCCAAAGGCGATGAGAAACTCCGCCTCCTTAGCCAGGCTATGCTTCTGTTTGGCTACGGCGCGCACGACCTGCGCGGCGACCTCGGCTGGGCCGGCGGCCCGGACGTGGCTCAAGCCGTCGCCCAAGCAATCGGCGCTCAGGATTTCAAAGGCTGCGCTTGCTTCCTACCGGCCTATCCCACTACCCCGGCCACCTTGGTTGTGGACATGGTGAATCCGCACTACCCCAGTTACTACACTGGCAGGAACCCGCGGGCCGAGGACAACGAAAACCCGATTCCCAATTACTTCCCCGCCGTGGAAGCTGGCTCCACCTTCGGCTTTGCCGCCTTGCTCAACCGGGTTCCCAAACTTCCTAACATCACGGCCGCCGCCTTGCTGGCGCAGGTGAAGCAATGGCTGGAACGTGCTGTTACCCGCAAGGGCGTGGGGGCCAAGACCGCTGCGGGTTACGGCTGGTTTGAACTGGGCCGCCAAGAGACCGCCTTGCCTTCGGCCTTAGTCGCCCAAGTTGCGGCCCCAACCACTCCAGCGGCACCCGCTTCGCCGGTGGATCAACTTATCGCCCGGTTCAAGAACCTGAACACTAAGGATAACTTCCCCGCCGCATTGCCGCAGATGGCTGGGCTTGCGAGTGACGCCGACCTGCGGCGTGCTTTCGAAACCTTGGTGCCCGCCAATGAGCGCAACAAGCTCCGCAAGAGTAATCCCTACTGGCAGGCATTCACCTCCGGCAAAGCGGGGGCCGATGGTCAAAAGATACTCGTCCGCCTGGGCCTCAAACTCACTTGACCTATGCACTGGAAACGCGACCTCGAAGTACTGACACCGCTGTTTAATCGCGGTGCTTACCAAGACACGCCGGAACTGCGCGTGCCCTCCATCCGCGGCCTGGTGCGCTGGTGGTTTCGCACGCTGGGCGGCACGCCCGATGAAGAGAAGGAGGCCTTCGGCGGCATGAAGAAATTCGGCCGCCGCCTGGCCGACGAAGTTATGGCGTCCCGACTCGTCTTCCGGGTAAGTCAGGTCCGCGCCCAGCGTGCGAGTCCTAATCCGCTAACACTACCCCACAAGCAGGGCGGCCAGGCCAGCCCGCAAGCTGCCTTCGCGCCCGGGGCCACCTTCGCGCTCGAAGTCTTCACCCGCTTCGGCGACCTTAGTCCCGAATTGGAGCGCAAAGTAGAGAACGCTCTTGAAGTCTGGCTGCTGCTCGGGGCTTTCGGCCTCCGGGCCAACCGGGCGGGTGGCAATGTCTGGCCTGCCAACGGTGCCATTCCCGCCAGTCCATCCGCGCTCCGGGCGCGCCTCACCGAACTCGGCTGCCGTTGGCCGATCATGCTGGCTGGGTTGGACGTTAGTTCAACTTTGGAACAACTCCGCGCCGCCGCCACCGACACCGTGGACGGAATGCCGCACGTCTTTGGTCAGGTTCGTGGCGGGCGCATTGCTTCCAAGGTGAAGTTCAAGATCGTGCGTCTTGAAGGGCATTTGCGACTGCTGATACTCGCGCCGGAGCAACGAGTCTTGGACGAGGCCCGCCGCGCCCTCCAAGGCCACCGCTCGAAGCCCGAGACGTGGCAGCCGGTATAATGCCGTTTGCCAAAGATAATCGGGTCAATCCTCCGAACGCCCCTCTCCCTTCCCTCTCCCCGTCCGACGGGGAGAGGGTGGCCGAAGGCCGGGTGAGGGGTTGGCCGTTTAATCCACCGGTTGTCATTGGCAAATGGTATAACTCTCCGCTCCCGCGCCGCCAGCCGCATCCTGCTGTAAGTGCTGGCCGTCGCGCGGCGGCAGCCCCGCCGCCTTTTCCCCTTTTGACATCCCTTAGTCAACCGGGCATTTTGTCGGCATGATTAAGACCCAAGTTCAGATACCTGATGACCTGTTTCGTCGGGCCAAAGCCGTGGCGGCGGAACGGGAATGGTCCTTCGCGGAATTGGTCCGGCGGGGGCTGGAATACGTGACCGAGGTCAACCCCCCGGGGCGCGTTCCGGGCGGCGCCTGGAAACTCCCCGGGCCGGTTTCACTTGGCCGCCCGCTGCTGCCCGAGGAGCGCTGGACGGAAGCCTGCCACGAGAATCTTTAACCGGAGGAAGGCATGTTATCCTTTGACACCAACTTGGCCGTGTATGCCGCCAACTCGGACATGAACGAGCACGAGCCGGCCCGGCGTTTCCTGCAATCGCTCGGAACCCGCTGCGACGTGGTGGTGTGCGACTTGATGCTGGTCGAACTGTATCTCAAGCTGCGCAACGCACGCGTGTTTCCCCGTCCCTTGAGCGCCGGGGAGGCCGCCGCCCGCTGCGAGCAGTTCCGCAACAACGCCAACTGGACCCTGGTAGAGTCCGCGCCCGTAATGGAGGCCGTGTGGAATTGGCCGCTCAAAAGGACTTTGCCATCCGCCGCATCGTGGATGCCCGCCTCGCCTTGACGCTGCGCCATCATGGCGTGACCGAATTCGCCACCGCGAACGTGAAAGACTTTGAGGGGCTTGGCTTCGCGCGCGTTTGGAACCCGCTCAGCAATCCTCAACCGTGATTCCCAAGCCACGCCTGTCCCTAACCTCCCAACCAATCCGCCCACCGGCAGCAATTATTGCTATGTTACGAACGTCATTAACCGTTTGGTTAAATGGTTGAAAAGTGAGGGTCTTTCAAAACCCTGGAATAGCCGCAAGAGAACGCAAAGAACGCAGAAAAATCCGGTTTCTTTGCGATCTCTGCGTTCTTTTGCGGCCAGTTTTGAAATTGCCTCCAGTTAAATGGGTTAAATGGTTGGAAGGTCGTTTGGCCCCATTTAACCTTTTAAGCAATCTGTTAACGACGTTCGTTATAGACCAGATCGGGACGCCGGGTGAGGGCACCCGGCCTACAACAGCGAGCGCACGCCGCGGTAGGCCCGGTGCC
>CAINDV010000135.1 GCA_903847485.1 uncultured Verrucomicrobiota bacterium | reverse complement strand
GGGGACGCTGCCCGCGGAGCAACTGGCCGACCCCGCCTCCGGGAGCGAAGCC
The DNA here is from genome assembly GCA_903847485.1 of uncultured Verrucomicrobiota bacterium. Classification (GTDB taxonomy): domain Bacteria; phylum Verrucomicrobiota; class Verrucomicrobiia; order Limisphaerales; family JAJXZI01; genus CAINDV01. Next base: position 2,752 of record CAINDV010000135.1, on the reverse strand, counting down.
AACGTCCAGGCGTGCGCCGCCCACGGCGTGGAGTTGATCGCGCCGGTGCCCGGGCGGGCGGCGAGCGTTCCCTGTCCGGAGCCGTCCGCCGAGCCGGCCCCCCCCGAGCCAGGCCCCCCATAGGCGCTAAGGGATAAAGTAATGGCTAAACCACCACTTGAATGTATTTTCATGTGCGGCAAGCAAGAGAGCCAAGCACATGAAAAAATCCCTATTGGAAAGCAATCAGATACCGGAATGCGCGGTCGAGTTGGCCGGGCGATTGGTGAAACGAGTAGCGTGGCCTGAGCGGCGGCGGGCGATGGCGGAGGTCACGCTGGCGTTATTGGCCGGCCAGGCTCGCACGGCCGAAGCGGTGTTTGGTTGGGGGCGGTCGACGGTCGAGCTCGGTCAAAGCTGACGCTTTGTGAGCGTTAAAGTGGCATCTACCCTCGGAAGTACTCAAGCAGAATCCATTCAGTACTCCGCCAGTACTCCGCCAGTACGCGCTCTGCTGACACTTTTGCTGACTGCGACATGAGGTCGCTCGAACAGTTGTTTGTTATGGATACATCGTAAACAAACCTACGGTTCCGTCCGCAGAGTCTATCGGCACCGGCGTGACCGGCAACGGTCGGGTCGGAAGCTGCCGGGACAATGCACCTCCCCCAACCGGGTGCGGAGATGGTCGTGAGATTGTCTCCGTGACTGCCAGCGTCAAGGCGGTCGGAGGGCTAGACTGAATGACACGCCCAACCCAGGTGAACTGCCGTAAGCATCGTCAAATGTAAGGAGCCAAAGGCGCTGACAGGCTCCAACCAAAACGGTACGCAGTCAGGCTGCCCGTCTTCAGCATACGAGCACACGGATGCAACGACTGCCGGTGTAGTAGGCAGGGGCTAAATCATTCATCGCTGTTCGCGTGGAACATGGTAAACCCGGCATTCCGCCTCTTGGGGGCAGGCGACTCCGCAAGGAGCGTTGAGGGAATGGCGGGCAGAGGAACGCTGGAAAAAGCCAACGCCATCGTGTAATCGGATGGATAGGAGTTGCGGTTTCAACTTCGCCGCGCAAGCGGGCCGACTTCCAGCAAGGTCAAACGTTACGAGAGAACTCGTAGAACCTTCACAAGAGGAAAAGCAAATGAACGTGGATTCATCCATGTGTGCGTCCTCTGGCAAAGCGGCGCACTGGGATCAGGTGGACTGGCCCAAGTGTGAACGCCAAGTCAGGAGGCTGCAAGCGCGTATCGTAAAGGCAACACGGGAAGGCCGCTGGGGCAAGGTGAAAACCTTGCAACGGCTGCTGACCTGCTCGTTTTCCGGCAAAGCCTTGGCCGTAAAACGGGTGACGGGAAATCAAGGCCGGCGAACGCCGGGAGTGGACAACGTGAGTTGGACCACGCCGGCGGGCAAACTCACGGCCATCGGGTCGTTGCAACGTCGTGGATACAGACCGCTGCCCTTGCGCCGCGTCCTGATCCCGAAAGCCAATGGAAAGCAAAGACCGTTGGGCATCCCCACGATGAAAGACCGCGCCATGCAGGCGTTGTATCTGCTGGCGCTGGAACCCATCGCGGAGACCACCGCCGATCCCAACTCCTACGGCTTCCGACCGAAACGCTCCACCGCGGACGCGCTCCAACAGTGCTTCAATGTGCTGTGCCGGGGATGCTCGCCGCAATGGGTGCTGGAAGGCGACATCAAAGGCTGCTTCGACCACATCAGCCATAGCTGGCTGCGCGACCATGTCCTCACGGATCAGGTCGTACTCCAGAAATGGTTGAAGGCCGGTTACCTCGAAAACCGAACCCTGTTCCCCACGGAAGCGGGCACGCCGCAAGGCGGCATCATCTCGCCGACGCTGGCGAACCTGACCTTGGACGGACTGGAAACCTTGCTGTCGAAACACTTTCCCAGGGAGAAGTGGAAGGATGGCAAACTCTGGCGACCCAAGGTCAATCTCGTGCGATATGCGGACGACTTCATCATCACTGGCGACTCGAAAGAATTGCTGGAAAGTGAAGTCCGCCCCTTGGTGGAGCAGTTCTTGAAGGACCGGGAGCTTACGCTCTCCGCCGACAAGACACGTATCACCCATATTGACGAGGGGTTCGACTTCCTTGGACAAAACCTCCGCAAGTACGACGGCAAGCCACTGGTGAAACCGTCGAAGAAGAACACGCACGCGTTCTTGGAGAAAGTCCGGGGAATCATCGAGGCGAACGCTGCCGTTAGCCAAACCGTGCTGATCGGCCTGTTGAACCCCGTCATTCGCGGTTGGGCTAACTACCATCAGCACTGCGCGGCCAAGGAGACGTTCAACCGGGTGGATCATGAAATATGGCGGGCGCTCTGGCGTTGGGCCAGACGCAGACACCCCAAGAAATCACGCGACTGGGTCAAGAAGCACTGCTTCCCGGCCCTGAGCAATCGAGCTTGGACCTTTGCGGGCAAAACGGACCAGCAAACCCCGGACGGCAAACCGGTATGGCTATGCCTGGCCTACGCAGGCGAGACCAAAATCCGGCGGCATGTCAAAATCCGGCAGGACGCCAATCCGTTTGATCCGCAGTGGCGGCCCTACTTTGTGGAACGTGCGTTCCGCAAGAAGTTCGGCATCACCCGTCAGCAAGCCGGGATTAAACCGTCGTGAAACCGGCTCCGCTCACGCGGGGCTTTGCATTGGCTTGAGCCGGATGAGGCGAAAGTCTCACGTCCGGTTCTAAGGGGAGGGGGTGGTCGCAAGACCACCTCCTTACCCGACCAGTCAT
>CAINDV010000134.1 GCA_903847485.1 uncultured Verrucomicrobiota bacterium | reverse complement strand
GTAGCACCCCCGGTGGGACAAACACCGTCCAACCTACCAAGATTCGGCCGGCTCGCCGCGCGCCGTTCGTAGCCCCGCCGGGCGCTCAGCCCCGCTGAGAACCCGTCACTCGCCAGTATCTATTCTGCGCTCCATTGTTTCATCGAGTATGTTTTTCATGGTGTCACCTCGCCGACAGGCCCGGCGGCGAATGGACGCATGGCCGGCTTCCCCGGGGTGCCTGTAAACTGTAAAGCAAACGGGACCGTATCCTCGCGCACGGCCGGCACCTCAAGTGCAAGAACACCCGGCTCGACGATTTTCGGAGCCACCTGGTCATATCCAAGTGAGGCGGCATTACAGGTCATGCCGGCCGGCACATGGAAAAACAAGGTTGTCGGCTCGCCCCCGTTTCCGCGCACCTTACCGGAGAGAGAGCCAGACCGCACATTCCACCTGATGTTATGTGTCTCCAGCGTCCCCTGGCTGAAATGACCGCTGGTTCCGAGCAACTGCGGCCGGCCAAGATCAGCACGCAGGGAGAAAACACTGCATGATTTCGACGGGACAGGAATCGCAAGGGATGCTCCGTCAACCTTCGTCAGCTTCTGCATCCAGAAATCCCACAACAACCATGTGGCCGGTGATTCCTTGGGCTTTTGATCCCAACTGCGGCTGCGGGCTGCCACCTCATCCAGGTTGAGCCGGATCTTCTGACCCGCGCGTTTCCCCTGGAATTCAAAAACGCCAAACAGCGTATAGGCGCCGTCGGCAGATCCCGGGTCCATGCTCCAGAGCAGGTAAGGCTCATTCTCCCAAAGGTCCAGGGGGCGCCCGGCCACCGGCAACGGCGGCAACACCCGCCGGTATATGTCAACATACTCCGCCGGCAAATCATCAAAGGTATCTCCGTAGGTCAGGACATTCCCCGCAAGAGCCACCCAGGACATCCAGCAGCGACTCCACTCCAAACCCTTCGATTCACCATAGCGGCGGCACACAATGGCATCCGGATCGTTGAGCCAGACACGCCAGTTATAAAACCAGCGGGCCGCCGCCGATTCATACGAAAACATCTCGCCGCCATGCGAATCGCCGCTGATGCGCATCCCGTCGCAAACGCCCATTGCCGGGCCCAGCAACGCGCCGCAGTGAAGCCAGTACGTATCCTTCCCGTACCCCCTTCGCACCGCCGCCAGTCCTCGGTTGTAAGACTCAACCGCTGTCAGTGTCGGATCAAACCGCTTCTTTTGCCAGGCACCCCAATACATGAAATCGGTCATGACATACCTGAAGCCGCGCTCAAGCCAGCCGCGTGCCGTTCTTTCCATCAGTGCCTCCGCTGCCGGATTTGATGTATCAAGAAAGGCAAGATAGTTGCCGTAAAATTCATTACCCCCAACCGACACCTGACCGTCATCGTTCCGGCATAGCAGCTCCGGATGCTGCTGGAAAAGGCGCGACCCCGAGGAAACCCAGTAAGGCGGATACCACACGCCCGCCTTGATCCCTGCGCTGTTGATCAGAGAGGCTGAACGTTGAAATCCCTTGGGCATGGCCAGCGTGCTATTATCCCAGTCGCCATACGGCATCTCGTTGCTGTCATCCACGACCCGCATCGAGGGTGTCCCGCGCGTCCCCAGCAACTTGGAAACATGCGTGATATTGGTTTCAACCCCTTTTTCCAGGCCGCCCTTGAACTCATACATCGACTCCTGCCTCATCCACCCCGCATACCAGCTGCACCAGGTTGCAAAGTTTTCAGGCCAGAGCTGCACGCCATTCTCGCGGGCGGCCAGGTCGGCGAAGAGTTCCATCTGGCGGAGCGGATGCCCGCCGCCGGACATGAACAGCGAATCGGCACTGCGCGCGGCACCGGCCGGCAGCACGCACTGGTTGCATTCACCACACGCCGTGAGATCAAGGCCGTTCGTCCCCTGCGTCAGCAGAAACTTGTCGAGATTGTGCCGCCCGGCCAGGAACCCAGCAGCGAGCGGCGGGCTTTGCAACGCCACTGTATAGAAACTCTCAATCTTCTTTTCCGGTACCAGGCGCACCACCTCGCCGCCATCCCAGGAATGCAACCAGCTCTGCAGAACACGGTTTTGGGCCGGATCAACCTGCCCCACCAGCTTGCCGGCAAGGATTTTCAGTTGGTCCAGCTTCAACGCCTGGGTACTGCAGTTGAAAACCGTCCAGTCCATACGGACCGACCGTTGATCAACAGAGGCAATCCGCATCTCCCAGTCGAGCGTCTTCTGTTCATCGACACCCGCCAGAACCCAGCTGTCACGGTGCTCGGTAAACGTAACCTTGAAACGCGGATCGCTGGTGGAAATCACCTGGCCGCCGGTCAGCACAACCTGCGCGCTGCCGTCGCTCAGCCAGGGCTTTCCATCCCCGGCAGAGAACGCCATCATCCTGGTCTCAGGATTCCAGGTCATCACACCCGCCTGCCCCGTCACAGCCGAAGCCATACCGGTAACCATTACCATCAGTCCTGCTGCAATTGTCATGTACTTCATATTCTTTCCTGACTGTCGCTATACTTTTTTCATTTCATCTCCCTCACCATGATATTTTCGGTCGCCCCGTGGAAGCGCCCGCTTTTCACTGTTCCGGCCGGCCCGATGCGGAGGCGGATATCGCCCGAACCATCACCTTTGTAGTCAAGGCTCGCCGGGGTGAACGTCATCTTGCCGGTCCATGCGCCGGGTGAGTTCGTGCAACTGGCCAGGATGCTGTTATCGCCGCGCAGCACCTCGATGAGAAGGACGTCACCGGCCTGCGTGGCCTGGACGATCCCGCATAGACAGCGGCACTGACCTCGAAGTTCACGCGGTAGGACTGCCCCGCGACATTCGCGTCGAAGACGCGGGACGTGATGACATTGTCCTGCCAGATCATGATGGCCCAGTCCGACGGGTTAGACTGCCCGCCGGGATTCGCGCGGTCCACCGCATGCATGGCGCCAAAGCCCGCATGGGTCCAGCCGGCCACAGTGCCGCTGTGGGCCACTTTCAGACCGCTCTGATCTTGCGTCGCGTTCTGGTCTCCGCTGTAGCGGTTGGATTTCTCAGAGAAGTGAACGCCTGGCAAACCGGCCACCGTGATCTGAAGCTGGATCATCGCGGGCGGACCACCGGCCTTCGTCACCGAAACGATCCATGCATTGGCACCGGCATCGTCTTCTCCAGGCGTGCCAGAGACCCTGCCGTCCGGCTGAATCGCTAGCCAGCCCGGCCCCGCCCGGTTGGCAAAAACGGCGCCCTCCGGCATCAAGCGGCCGGAGTAGGCCTGACCGGCCTTGGCATTGGGAAGGATCACTGGCGCGCCGAGGTCAGGTGCCTGCATGACCAGCACCCAATCCTGGGGTGAGGGAACATTGGGCGTATTCCAAGAACCGGACGGTGTGGTCACGATGCCCTGGTCAAAGCGACGCCCGGTGGCCGGGTCGAAGAAGAAGGTGGCATACGGCACTCCGGGGATGAGGTTGTTCACGGTAAATCCGCTCCAATGGTAGATACCCTTTTTCGGGCGGTAGATGATACGCATCCCGCCGGGAATGCCGGCAGCAAAACAGCCCGGCGCCCATTCCGGGTGCGGCTCAAAACGTGGCCAGGGATATTGTTCGAGCAGTTTCTTGCCGATTCCCAACTGCGTCGAACCGGGATATTTCATCCCTTCCTTCCAAGTCGTCCAGTCGTAGGGTTGGCGGTTCCACGCGCCCCAATTCCCGTGATCGCCTTCGACGCCGGCGTGCCAGATACCCGCCGCGCCGTAGGTGTGGCCAGCGGCACCACTAAGGATGCTCCCCAGAACATGCGGCGCTGAACATCCCCGAACCCCTGTTGCATGTGCCCCTCATAGCAGGTCTCGCCGACCAGCACGGGCATCGGCGGTTTTGTCGAGTAGGCCGAGGAAACGAT
>CAINDV010000133.1 GCA_903847485.1 uncultured Verrucomicrobiota bacterium | reverse complement strand
CGCCTTCCTCAAGGGTCTATGAATCTAGCAAGACTATGCCGGGTGGAATGAACGCTGCCCACTGACAAGAGCCAGTGCCAGCAAGGTCGCCAACGCTAACGAACCGTTCCACCCGGCATATTCCGGCACCCGGCATACTGCCTCCTATGCCGTTCCCGGCATAGGCGTCATACCACCACCCCAATCCAAGCATGGCTCTCCGGGTCCAATATTCAAACGGCGGGCGAGGGCAACGGTCGTTTGGGCGGTCCAGATGCAACGATCCGCCATCCCTACGTCGAGTTTTGAAGCCAAGCCACGGTAGGCCTCCTCCAGCCAGTAAGGTTGTTCAGTCTGGACCTGTCCGCAGCCCTGGCACTTGAAGTACCCGACCTGGTATTTGCGCAGAATCAGCTTGGTAAAGAAGGGCGAGGCCTCCCGACCGCAAACGCGGCAGGGAACGGGCACGGAAGGGACAAGAGGGTCATTCATAGCGCAGTCAGCTTCCGGCCACGGCCAGCAGGCCGGCACAGAGCAGGGCGTCCAACCGGCCAAGCTGGAAGGCTCGCACGGCGTCCCCGGCGGAGCAGACGATCGGCTCCTCGTGCATGTTGAAACTTGTGTTGATAACGGACGGAATGCCGGTCAGGGCATGGTATTCGGTCAGAATCGCATGGACCTCCGGATTGTCAGATTGGCGCAACACCTGGGGGCGGGCCGTGCCGTCAACGTGAATCGCGGCCGGGATGTTCTTCTTGGCGATATCGGACGCATCGTAGGTGATGGTCATGAAACGCGCTGTCACATGGTCGGGCCGCCAGGCCGGGAAATACTCGGCGGCATGACCTTCCAGGATGATGGGCGCGAAGGGCATGAATTCGGTGCGCTGCAGCCGGTCGTTAAGCCATTTATTGATCGTGGGATCGGAGCACGAGGCAAACACCGTTCGATTGCCCAACGCGCGCGGACCATATTCCATGCGGCCGGCGGCACGCGCGACCACCTTTCCCTGCGCCAGCAACCCGGCAACCGTCTTGGCGGCATTTTCGGGCCGGGTGTACGCAACTCCGGCGGCCGCGAATTCGCGGGCGGCTTCGTCGCTCGAGATGTCGGGTCCCAGATAGAGCGACTCCAGCAACCTGGGGGTCAGCCCGCCGTTTTGTTCAGCATGAGCCGCAAGGGCCGCTCCGAGCGCCAGTCCGCCGTCGCCCATGTTGGGCTGGATGTAAATGTTCTCGACGCAATCAAGTTCGAGGATGCGCTGGTTTGCTTTGACGTTGGCGAATACGCCGCCTGCCAGGGCCAGCTTGCCAATGCCCGTCTTGCCCACCCATTCCGCAACCAGGTCGCAGACCGTCATTTCCGTGAACGCCTGCAACCCCGCAGCGATATCCTCCCGGCTCAGGCCGTGAGTCAACGCCTCGTAGATTTCGCGGGTTCCCGGCCGGTTGGCGGTCAGCGCCAGAAACATCAGATCGCCATCGAAAGACAGGGCGGAACCGCGACCGCTGACGTGTTGCTGCAGGCGTGACAGCAGTGGCTCCGGCTTGCCGTAGGCGGCGAGGCCAACGATCTTGCCCTCGTGCTGCAACATCTTGAACCCCAGTTGGGCGGTGAAGGCGGTGTAAAGCCCGCCCACGGAGGACAGAAAATCAATCGAGTGCAGGTGCTCGAGCCGGCCATTGTGACCGATCCAGACCGATCCGCAGTGCCCGTCTCCCGCCGCGTCCAGGGTGATCGTCAGCACCTTCTCCGACGGCCACGGACAGCAGTAATAGGCGCTGGCGGCGTGGGCGGGGTGGTGTCGCGTCTCGCCGTTGGGCAGTCCTCGCAAGCTGTCGAGAAGCGTGCGCGGAACCAGGATCTGCCCCAGGGTGCGCAATGGGAAATCGACGATGCGGGAATTGAGGTAGCTCTTGTAAAGCGGTTGCTTCGCCAGTTTGCGCGCCTGCCAATAGCCGCGCACCATGTCGCCCGCGAAATGGCGGCGGGAGAAATTGGCCACCGCGACGAAGTCGGGCCGGCGGCTGGAAGTTTGCGTCAGCGCCTCGATCGAGCGCAGCGGATAGCTCTTGTCGTTCTTGACGCGGCTCAGCCGTTCTTCATCAATCGCCGCCACGATCCGTCCGTCTTCCAGCCAGGCAGCGCCGGAATTGTGAGTGATGCCCTTTTCGGGATTTCGCGCCGTGTGTCCGTTAACGCCGATGATGTTCATTTCGCTCAGTCTGATGGTGGGTTGATGGATGGTGTCTTGCGGCCGGCGAACCGAGGCTCAGGGTCGCAGCGACAGCAGATGAAGAGCCGATTCGCACGGGGATCGCCGTGTCTCTGTGTTTCAAGACAGTCCTGGGCCGATAGGCATACCGACGTTCGGTTTCCTCCAGCGAGCAGCCGCAACCGGGTGATGCCTTGCTCATGTGGCGGGTGCGTGATCGCGAAGCAGCGCTGTGTGCTTCAATCGGTGCAACTGTTTGGTGGCACGTTCGCGCTGGATACGATTTCGCCACGCTCGGGGATTCAAGACCCATGGAGCTGAGCTGCGCCGATTCCGATCGAAAGCCGCCTTGGCGTCGAGATAGGAAGTCAACCAGGCCATCAATTCCTCCCAAAGTGCGCTGGGCAAGGTTTGTTCAGTCATGACTCCCGTCTGCCGCCAAGAATCCATAGCCGCTCGCAGCACGACATCCGCCCGGCGGGCGGCAAGCAAGGACTGCTTCTCCGTGACCGAAGCACTGGTGGGATGGCGCAAGAAAGTGGAAACTCTGTCCGGGACGACTCCATACGAGACTTCCGCCGCGTGCATCCAACTCCAGGCGGTGTCGCCGGAGAGGCCGAAATCGGTGGGAAAAGGGTGGCTTTGCAGAATCTCCGTGCGAAACAAATCGCTCGCACAACTGCCCGTCAGCGCATCCGCGGCATGAGCGACGGCAAAGATCACGGCTTCAATCTGTCGCAAGCGGTAGGGCTGATTCACGTCCAGCGTGGCGATCACATCATCAGCGGGCCACCAGGTGGCGGGACCAGGTTGCCCGGAGAGGTCGCAGAAGGTTGGCCGGCTGATCACCACGTCACAGACCAGCGTCTCGGCGGTCTCCACCAGCTTGCAGATGCCCTCCCGAGTGATGGTGTCGCCCGTCGTAGCAAGGTACACGTATCGGGAACTGATCTGCGCGATGCCATGATTCCAGGAGGCGTAAAGCCCGGGCGGGTGGCTGGTGAATCGCAACGCGGGATGCTTCAGGTTGGCGAGTAAGAAATCGAGGGTGCCATCGTTCGAATGACTGTCCACGACCACGACCTCCGCCGCCAGGTCCAACCACGACCGTAGGCCTTCCACATGGCGTGGAAGGTAGGGCATTGAATTCTTGGTAGGGATGACGACACCCAGTGGCAACATAACTCGATCCAGCGGCCATGCGTAGTTTCCAAGCGCCGCAAGGCGCACTCAGCATTTAGGGGAGGCTAATCGCTGACAAGCAAAATCTCCATTTCGACACCTTCGCCGCTTGGAGCTGTTCCTTAATCGCCGCCGAAAACGCCGCTCCGGGCTTCACTGGCCGTGTTTTCGCGGCCAGCATTGGGGACGTACGGCTGATTTCCGGTGCCAGCACGGTTTCACGCGACCGGAATTTTCTGTGAAGGTGCGGGAAGCTGCGCCTGGGGAGGCTCAACGGTCCCGTAACCGCGCATTGCGGCCATGAACCGGCGCTTCGTAGCGGCGTCTCG
>CAINDV010000132.1 GCA_903847485.1 uncultured Verrucomicrobiota bacterium | reverse complement strand
GATCATCTTGCTGACCTTGCCGCGCAGGCGCGCAGCGATTTCCTCCAGGGCGCTCCACCGGCCCATCATCAAATACCAGACGGCCACGGTGAGCTTGCGGGCGCTGGCGGCGACCGCGAGGGTGACGCTGCCCTTGGCGGCCAGCAGCTTCTTGCCCCAGCGCGCCAGGGGACTCTTGCCGCCGCGCAAGCTGGACTGGGCGCCCTCGATGAGCAGACTTCGCAGGAGCTTATGGCCGTGGCCGCCGATGCCGCCGCGCCACTCCGACTCGCCGCTGTCATCAAAAGCGGGGTTGAGTCCGACGTACTTGACGAGCTGCTTGGGGTGGGCGAAGCGCTGGATGTCGCCGGCAAAAGCGCCCAGCGCGAAGGCGACGATTTCGCGGACGCCGCACAGGCGCACGCTGGCAAGGAGCTCCGGTTCGGCCAGCACCTCCTGCGCGATGAGACGGTGCCAGTGCTGGCGCTTCGTTCATCGTGTTCCTTACGGTTGTGCAGACGGACGGAAACGGGGCCGGTGCTGACAGGCACTCAGGTATGCGGGGCGGTCCCCAGGTAGGTGCTTTGCGCCGGTGCTCATTCAGAAAAACGGAGAGTGACTCCTAGCGTTCTCATCGAGCATCTCCCGAAAGCCCACCTGCGGGTTAGCTGACCAACAGATCCTTAAGGTGCTACCGTCTCCGTCCGTTCTGCAACTGCTTCCTGAGTGTCGCAGGGCACCCCGCTGACAAAACTCATACCCTCGCAAAATACACGAAATCCAACTAAAGCCAGGCCAGAGGCCGAACCCGGATCACTGGCTTCACCTTCCAGTTACCGTCCAGTGACTGGTCCGCCACCTCAGGACGACACGGCGCCGCCTTTCTTTTCGTGAATTTTGTGTGTTTCGTGGTTCTGTCTTCTGCATAGATACGGCTAAGCGCTACCGCCAGAGCGGTTACATAGATTGAGCAGGCGCGTTTCTGGCGCATGTTTCGCGGCGGCGAAGTTTCTGGCGGTGGGCGAAGAAGGCTTCCTGGTCCGCGAGCACCGCAATGTCCGCCGCGCTGTAACGGTCGGCGGCGAGAAATGATTGTTTCTGCTCCCGCGTCGCTAGTGTCGGATCGAACATCCAGAGCCAGTTCCGATAACCATCCGCCTTCGCCTCTGCGGGAATAACGCGGGCGTCCCATAGACTGCATTGTTCGGTAGGCAGTGTGGAATCCCAAAGGTCGGCTAACTCGGCACCGACGGCGGCCATCCAATCCAGCAAGGGTCGGCCGCAGAATGTGCCGCCTTTCGCCACGGGATCTTTGAAGGTGTCGCCAATGCCGTAAGCGCGGACAAACCAGACCGGCTGGCCGGCGCGGTTCTGGCCACTAAGCACATCCAAGCAGGCGTTTTCCGGCAGCGATAGTGGCTGGTCCACTTCGACACCAATTACGACGTTGTTACCAACGAGGCGCAGCGGCGCGGCGATCCGGCATCCTTCTATCCAAGCCTTGGTGGCGGAGATTTCGGCACCGGGCCGAAGCTGGCTGTCTAAGCAGAGCGGGGTATCTGAGATAGTTGGTAACTGGTCGTGTTGGCGCAAGGTGATGCCGCTGGTGATCAACTGGCGAGTGGTGCCGAAGTGGAGAAAGCGCGCCTCGGCAATGGTTTCGAGGTGAAACGGCACGCCGGAAAGCGCGGTGAAAATCTTACCCATCGCTTGTTCATCCCATGAGCAACCGGCGCTCCGGGCCTGTTGGAAGTGATGGGCCGCGCTGGCCTCGGAACCCATCGCGCAGCAAATCTCCCGGTAGAAATCCACGCCACGCGCCAACACTTCCTGCTTCAGGTCGGCGGCCCAGACGAGTTGGCCATCGGTGCCGGGAGTTATGCCGTAGGCGCGGAGCAGAGCCATTGCCAGTGTGCTATCGAAACTCATTACACCTATGTCCAACAGCGTCCGGCCGGCGGCGTTGACCGCGCCAAGTTGTATCTGCTCGGTGACGCCCGGTTTCTGGAGATAGAGCCGGACTTGCCCGTTAGTTCCGGCGCAGAAGACACCGTGTTTGCTGGCGTGTTCCGGCGTGTCGGGGCAGGTAAGTGCCGTCAGGCCGGGATGCGCGAGCGAGACATAGGAAGGATCAAAGAGAATAAGTGCGTCACCAGCAGCCATCACTACCTGCCCTTGGCCAGCGCAGCCTGCCGGTAAGTTGAGAAAGGCGGGCGCGATACGGTCGAAGAGTGTGCAACCTAGTTCGGGACTGCCCTGACCGGGAACCGGGATGAAGATTTTGCCGCACGGACCATAGGCGGGCAACCGACGCGAGTCGCCGCCGGCGTGGATGATGAGGATGCGAAGTTTGCGGAGAATGTCTTTCGCCGTAGGATAGGCGTCGCGCCTGTCTCTGACTAACTGGTTCTGGGAAGATGGAGACAGGCGCGACGCCTGTCCTACGACGCCGAGTTCACGGTTCACCACTTCCATTAAGCAACAGAGCGTGCTGCCGCCGCTGCCGACGCGTTTACCTTCCGGGTCGGCTACGACGAGCACGGAGCGGACGTTCGGGAGAGCGCCAAGCTGGTGTCGCAGCGCTAGCTGCGACTCATAGGCGCGGGCTTGTGCGTCGTTCGAGGCGGTGACGATGAGATAGTCCCAAGGAAGGTTTGGCGGCGGGTTCATGCTGATGCGGGTAACAGAACAGACGATAAGTGTGGAGCGAGCGGCGTCCGGCGAGATTTGCCACTAACAGTCCGTGAGGCGGACGTTGATCTTGAGCGCGCCCGGAACGGGTATCTCCGAAATGACATAGAGATAGCCGCCGCCGCAGCCGGAATACATCGCGCCGGCATACTGTGTCTGGTAGGCGCGCAGCAGGCCCGCCAAGTCCACCGTGATCGTGGAATGACGAACCGTGTACGGCAGCAACGTCGCCCAGCACTTCATGCACTCGTTCATCGAAGCACCCAGCGCGGCGGCGTCCATGTCGCGAATGGCCTCGAAGCAATCCCGGCCGGATAGGCCCAGGCGGCGCACCCACTTAGTATCTAGGTGCTTTTCGCCGAGCGGATTGTAGCCGTCAGGCCGGGGCGCGACCGGAAGTAAGTGCATAACTTTCTCCAGCCAGCGGGCGACGCGGGGTTGGTTCAGGGATTCGATATGGCTGGGAAACACCCCGCCGTTGATGGCGAAGTCATAGTCGAGACGACTAACGCCGGGATAGATCAAGCCCACCATATCCTGCGAGCCGGATGGCTCGGCTTTGCCTTGGTTTTCGGCGTCGAAAAGCTCGCGGGTGAGCGCGGCGAGATCGCCTTTGGGGAGCTGGTTGCCCCATAGTTTCGCCGCAATCTTGCGGGTGCTGGTGGACATGCCGCAGCGGTCCATGAACCGGAAGTTCGGCTCCACGGCGACGACGACCATTGAGCCAGGCGGCTTGGGATTAAGGCGGGAGACAAAGGGTTGGTCAATCCAACCGCCAGCGAGCGCCAGGCGGTAGGGGATGCGGCCAATTACACCAGCCAAGGCGGTTGCGGCAGGTTTAGTCATGGTCATGGTAGAATCTCAGTTACTGCGCAGACACCAGCCTATCTTCACTTGAACACGTTAGGAGGAACGCCGCGTAGCAGCACTAGAGGTGCCCCATGTAGCCGACCACGGCGAACCGGCTTACCTCTTCCACGTAGCCTTCGATGAGGGCAAGACATTCTTCCAACTCCCGATAGGCATAGGGGCCCTCCGTGCGCATCGAAGAGTTCGCCACGCCGGAAGGAATGAGCACCGTCTTGCGCAAAGCGTCAAAGTCAAAGCCATCGGCCAGCGGCTTACAGTCGCCGCGAGACATTTTGCGGCCGGTTCCGTGGCTCATCGAATGGAGAATCTCCTCCACCTTGGCAGTGGCCCGGACCAACACGACATCGCCTGACATGTGGGATGGAATCACGCAGAACTGCCCCGGACGGAGATTAACGGAGCCTTTGCGGATGATCACGCTGCCATCGCCGGCTTGCTGGTATGAGTTGTGAGGCATGTCGAGCATCAGTTCGGTCTTGCCGAAGATCGCTTCGATCTCCTCGTGAATCTTCGCCCGGTTGTCCGCCGCCCAACCAACCACCCGATCGAACTCGCGGTCGAACTCGGCTGGACTGTCTATCAGCCCGTCAACCAGCCCGGACTCACTCCGGGATCCGGTGTGAACCAGAAAGTGCAGCGGCCCGTCATCGTAAGGAGTCAGTGCGTCCAGGAAGTGGTTTCCGCCGCCCAAATCCCCCAGCTCGCCTTTGTTCTGGCGCAAGCGATCAGCAAGTTGATCCCACCGCGTGGCATCCAAGTCGCGCGGTGGCACCGTGGAGCGCAAGAGCCTCATCCCGCATCCGCAATCGGAGATGGCAAACCGCCGCCAATCTGGCTGCCGCGTCAGGACCGCCGTGCCAGTAGGCAAGGGCGACTTACCTGGGCAGGCGTCCGGCAGAAACACCACGCACTCCGCCTGCAACCCGTGGGGAATCCACGAGTGCAGGCGGCCGATCGGCTCGGCGGATAGGTTGATGACCTTCACGTCTGGTGCGCGGAGGGCCGGCAGGCACTATTCCACCACCCGCTTGCCCTGCTTGCGATTGTCGTATTGCACCTTGATCCACTTATAAGTGGCGGCGAGGCCCTTGTCCAAGGTGGTGTTCGGCTCCCAGCCGAGCATCTTCTGGATAAAGGTGTTGTCGCTGGTGCGGCCCGCTACGCCACGGGGCGCGTTGAGATCGTAGTTCCGCTTGAGCTTGGTGCCGGCGATCTTCTCCACCTTACTAAGTAGGTCGTTGATGGAGACTAGCTCGCTGGAACCAAGGTTGATCGGTGTGGCGATAAGTGCGTCGGAGTGCATGATCATGTCAATGCCCTTCACGCAGTCATCAATATACATGAAGCTGCGGGTCTGGTGGCCATCGCCCCAGATGGTGATGTCATTCTTCCCGGTGTCGAGCGCCTGAATGACTTTCCGGCAGAGAGCGGCGGGAGCCTTTTCGCGTCCACCGTCCCAGGTGCCGAAGGGACCATAGACGTTGTGGAAGCGGGCGATGGCGGTCTTCATGCCGCGCTCGTGCCAATACTCCTGGCAGAACATCTCGGAGACGAGCTTCTCCCAGCCGTAGCCACGCTCGGCCATCGCCGGGTAGGCATCGGTTTCTTTGAGGGCGCGGACGTTCGGATCCTGCTGGAGGTCGGTGTTATAGGCACAGGCGGAACTAGAGTAGAAGTAGCGGCGCGCGCCAGCCTTATAGGCAGCCTCGACCATGTGGGTGTTGATAAGAATGCTGCGCAGACATTCGATGCGGAACCGCTCGATGAAGCCCATGCCGCCCATGTCAGCGGCGAGGTTATAGACTTCCACGGCCCCTTCGCAGACGCGCTGGCAGTTAGCTTCCTCGCTCAAGTCCAGGCAGAGGGATTCCACTCCCGGCACCTGGAGATACCACTCATAGAGCGGTTTCTTGTCCACGGTGCGGAGGTTGGTGAAGCCCTTTTTCTTGAAGTAGAGGGCGAGGTTGCCGGCGATGAAGCCGCCGCCGCCAGTGATGACGATAAGATCGTCCTTCTTGAGAACTGGGTCTTTTTCCACAAGTCGTTTCGTTTCCATAATCAGTTAATTTTCCAAGTATCAGTGTTATTTGTCGCAATGGTTTGCCGGTGTTTAGCGGGTTGCCAGTTGCGTTGAACCACGCACCGCCAACCCGTCGGCGTCAACGGACAAAATCCTACCCCACCCCCGCGCGAAAACCAAGACCTGTTTTTGACCGCCTTACGGCAATACTTGACCCGCCTTGGGGATTTCCCAGAGCCAGCTTACAGACAGACACAACGATCGGTCTGGTGTGGTGGCGGGCGATCTGGTCCAAACGGCTGGCGGCTGCGGAAGCCGCGATCACTTAGAGCGTGTATGACAACGCCTGGCACGGTATGGCGAGGCTCCTGCCGAGCCTCAACGACAGCGGTAATGAGCCTACCGGGCAGCTCGGCAGGAGCCTCGCCCTACCACGCTAGGCGTTTTCATACACGCTCTTAGTCGTATCCATGCAGTAGGACAGGCGTCGCGCCATGTCTCTAACATGGTCTGGGAGCGGTTATCCTGAACGGCTGTTGATGACAGGAAACGCCCACCTTTTAGTGAGGCAAGGGAGTGAAGGTGGAGACAGGCGCGACGCCTGTCCTAAGCTGCCGGCCGCGCCTTTGTCACGGCTTTGGCGCTGTCGGGGCGGCCGGACCGGGGGGCGGAGTGCCCGGGCCGTGGTTGACAGTCTCGTTGTAATACGGTTCGTCCGAGTCTTCCACCACCGGGACGATCAAAGTATTGACTAGCATTAACACCAGCTTGGTCAGCACGGCCAACCCCAAGAGCGCCAGACTGACTTTCCAAGGGCTGAATCGGCGAAAAACCTTGTCCCGCAGTCGCTGCCAACGGGAGCGGCCGATACGACCGCTACAGGCAATACAGTAGCGCCGAGTCCGGACATTCGAACGACCGCAGGTAGGGCAGACCCGGTAGAGGTGCGCGCCGCAGTCACGGCACTTGGACGCGCCGGCGAGGTTTTCGGCGTCGCACTTGGCGCACCGAACCACTTCGCGGCCGGCCGCGAGGGGTGGGTTGTTAGGCAGATCGGACATGTTTCGACTTTCGGTTTTCCTAGGTCTGAAATGAACTCATCGTCAGCGGCCGCCAAAGTAGTGATTAGTGGTTAGTCCGAACTCTTGCTGTCCACTGTCCACTTCTTAAAAGTCCGTGCGACATGACAAAGCGGGTTACTTAGTCACGCCGCGCTCACTGGTGCGGACGAAACGGACAAAGTGCTGCACCTCTGGCAAGGGCGGCAGTTCACGCTCGATTTGCGCCAAGGCGTTGGGAATGGTCAGGCCGCCGCGGAAGAAGATTTTGAACGCCTGGCGCAGCGCGGTCTGCGCTTCAGCGGAGACACCGTTGCGCTCCAGGGCGAGCTTATTGATAGTCCGCGTCTCGGCTGGGTTGCCGTCCACCAGCATGTAGGGCGCGACATCCTGCGGGACTTTGGAACAGCCGCCGATCATGGACATAGCTCCGATACGGTTGAATTGATGCACCGCCACCAGTCCGCTGATAACTGCATAGTCTTCCACCACGACGTGGCCGGAGAGTGACGCCACGTTGGACATGATGATATGATTGCCCAACTGGCAGTCGTGCGCAATGTGGCAGGTCGCCAGTACAAGATTGTGCGAGCCGACCACTGTCGCGTCGCCGTCAGAAGTCGCAGAATGGATGGTGACGCATTCGCGTATGGTGTTATGATCGCCAATCACCGTCCGCGTGACGCCACCTTTCCACTTGAGGTCCTGGGTCCTCTTGCCGATCGAGGCAAAGGGGAAGATCTCGTTGGCGTGGCCCAGCGTCGTGTGGCCGTCAATGACGACATGCGAATGCAGCACGTTGCCCTGGCCGACAACGACGTGCTCGCCGATGACGCAGTAGGGGCCGATGGTGCAATCCGTGCCGATCTGCGCTTTAGGATGAATGACGGCTGTAGGGTGTATCATGTTGTTAGGTGGTTCCGGGTCGTCGCTTGCGGTTCTTGTCAGGTCCGGTCGGCCAGCATGAAGGTTACTTCCGCCTCGCTGACCACCTCGTCCTGCACCCGGCAAACGCCCCTGGCCCGGCCAATGGCCCCGCGCTGACGGGTGATTTCGACTTCGATCATCAGCGTGTCGCCGGGGCGGACCGGCTTTCGCCACTTAACCTCCTCGGCGGACATGAAGTAAGCGATTTTCCCGTAGTTCTCCGCGCGGCGCATCATCAGGATGCCGGCGACCTGGGCAATGGCTTCGAGTTGGAGCACGCCGGGCATGATCGGATGGCCGGGGAAGTGGCCCTGAAAAAACGGCTCGTTCATGGTGACGTTTTTGAGGCCCGTTATCTTGTTGCCTTCTATCTTAGTGATCCGGTCCACCATGATGAACGGGTAGCGGTGCGGTAATAGCTTCAACACCTGCATGATGTCCAGCGCGCCACCTTCCTCGACGACCGGATAGTCACCCTTGGCCGCCGCGCTCGGATTCGTGGGCGGCGTGAACGACTGAGCCGCCACCAATGGCCGGCGCATCTGGGCGTCCAAGCGCCGGGCCAGTTCGCAGTTACCGGCATGGTTGGGTTTAATGGCGATGACGTGCCCACGCAGTGGCCGGCCCGTCAGTGAGAGATCGCCGATGATGTCCAGCATCTTGTGCCGGACGAACTCCTCGGTGTAGCGCAGCGGTTCGGTGGTCAGGATGGCGTCCTCGCGGATGACCACGGCGTTCTCCAGGCTGCCGCCTTTGATAAGTCCGTTCTTGATGAGAAACTCGATCTCTTCGTAAAAGCAAAACGTCCGGGCATGGGCGATGTCGCGCTCCCAGGTCTTCGGATTCAACTCGACGCTGAAGAATTGAGTAAACCGCCCCTGTTGGTCGGCGCTCGTGCAGGTGATCTTGAAGCCTTCATGCGGATGCACCGCCATCGTCGTTTCGCCCATCTCTAACTCGACCGGCGTGCTCACGGCGAAAGGTTCGCGCGTCTCTTCCTGCGGCACGATGCCAGCGGACTGCACCATCCGGCAATACTCCCGCGCGCTGCCGTCGGCGATAGGTGGCTCGCTGGAGTCTAACTCCACGATCGCGTTGTCAATGCCATAGCCGGCAAACGTCGCCAAGACGTGCTCGACGGTGTGGATGCGCAGGTTCCCCTTGCCGAGCGTCGTGCAACGGGCAGTCTCGACGACGTGTTCGACGCGGGCTTCGATCTCGGGTTTGCCATCCAGGTCCACGCGACGGAAGCGCACGCCGCTGTTCACAGGTGCGGGCAGAAAGGTCATGTTGACCCGGTTGCCGCTGTGCAGGCCAATCCCCGCGAAGCTGACCGGGCGATTGAGAGTTTGTTGCTGTAACACGGCGAAATTAAAGCCATCCCGGCGCAGCAAAGCAAGCGTCGGATCATGAAGAGTGGTGAGTGATGAGTGGTAAGTGGTTAGCCCGATTCTTCCTGTTCACTATTCACTATCCACTGCCCACTCCTTTGCGGTAAATGGGCTTCGGCACCACCACCGCCGGGCAGCGCCTTCCCCGAATCTCGATCTCGATCCTCGTTTCGCTCTTGGCGAACGCCTTCGGCACATAGCCCAGACCTATACCTACGCCGAGCGACGGGCTTTGCGTGCCGCTGGTTACTTCGCCGATCAACCTAGCCTCCGGGCCGACGCTCCAGATGGCGTAGTGCGGTCGTGGCGGGGCGGATTTGTCAGTCATCTTGAAGGCCACGCATCGCTTCGCCGTGCCGCCGGCCTTCTGCTCGGCGAGTCTGGGGCGTCCGATGAACTCCTTGTCCAACGCCACAGCAAAACTAACTCCGGCCTCGATAGGCGTGGTGTCTTCGTCGAGTTCGTGGCCGTAAAGCGGGTAACACACCTCGGTGCGGAGTGTGTCTCTCGCGCCGAGACCGCAAGGTTTGAGGCCATAAGTGGTGCCAGCGGCGAGCAGGGCGTTCCAAACAGTTTCGATCATTTCCGCAGAGGCGAAAACCTCGAAACCGTCCTCGCCGGTGTAGCCGGTGCAAGCCACCCAAACGTAGGGACACTCGGCCTCGCTGGTTCCCGGAAGCGGTGCCGGCGTTGCCGCTTTGCCTCCAGCGAAAGCGTACATCGCGATCTGGTTCTTCTTCAGTTCACTGGGCTTCGCGACTTGTGGGCTGAAGTGCGCTGGGCCGACGCAAGTCACTTTCGGCTGCGTCGAGCCGAAGACCGCCAACCCGCTGACTAATTGGTCAATGAACTCCCTTACCTTGGGGCCTTGAACCGCCACGGCACCCGCCAAGTCCGAGTTGTTGCAGAGATCAACGCCCGCAGGTTCAGGAAAGGCGGCGCGCTGTTTCTCCAACCAGGCCATATCGGCCTCAATGCGCGAAGCGTTGAGGATGAGCACATAGGCTGGTCCTTCCAAAGCATCGCAGACGTGATACACATAAAGGTCGTCAATGACCCCGCCGCGCTCGTTGCACATCAGCGTGTATTGACCCTGACCGGCGGCCAACTTGCGAACATCGTTGGTAAGCGTAGCAATGAGGAAGTCCGTCGCCGCTGACCCGCAGACCACGACTTCGCCCATGTGGCAGATGTCGAAGATGCCGGCGGCGCGGCGGACGACGAGGTGTTCGTCCACGATGCTGGTGTATTGGACGGGCATTTCCCAGCCGCCGAATTCAATAAGTTTGCCGCCCAGTTTCTGGTGGGCGGCGTAGAGAGGCGTGCGTTTGAGCATATAAATGGCGACGGGAGTTTCGGCGACAAAGCGGACAGGTTCAAGGCCAAACACCGGGCTTCGACCGGCAGCGAATTGCGCCAAAAGTATTGTTACTCGGGCAGGGGGTGGAAAGCGGTGCTGCGGGATACGTTGTGCCAAAAGTTCTGTTACCGTGGCCGAAATGAATTATCTGGCTATGCACTTGATTCCCCTGACCTCTGCATCTTGTGGTTGGCCACCCCGCGTTGCGCAACCAGTGGTGCAAGACGTCGGCCAAGGGGAATAGAGTGCATACCCAGAATAAACTTGTTGTGCAATAGCCACGCTGTGGTAGTAGAAAGGGCATGGAACTGGAAAGACTGTTGAGCGATCCACGGATGATGCAGGCAGTGTTAGGGATGGGTC
>CAINDV010000131.1 GCA_903847485.1 uncultured Verrucomicrobiota bacterium | reverse complement strand
GCCCCAATTTCTCGTGTCTTTGCCGATAACCCATACGTTCAAGAAATTCGTGGCCCCGCGAATTTGTTGGGCAAGATGCCCGGATTCGCTGGCGGAGGACCTGCGCCCAGCCGCATGAAACCGTCACTCGCCAGTCATAAACCAATAACCAAATATCCCGATTTCACTGTACATTTTTTCGAAACAAGCCCAGTGGGCGGTGTGGGCAAGACCACGCTCTGCCAAATGGCTCGGAAAATTGCGCAGGAGGAGTTCAGCGGCCGGGTCACCTGCGCCGGCACCAGCTTTGATGACGCCCGGTGGAAGCCGGACAGCCAGTTTACCGAAGTCGCCGCTGAGATCTGCCGCTGCTCGGCGCATGTGGGCATCCCCCCTGCCGATGACCTTCGCCCTGCTGGCGCTGTACGCGCAGCACACCGGCGATACCACCGGCGGCGGGCTGGACAACAACTGGGCGCTGGCTCTGGATGCGTTGGACAAGGGCGTGGAAATGGCGGGGGTTCCAGGCTTGGCCCTGTTGGTCAAAGGTACGCAATGGTTGCGGGAACGTTCGCAGCGCCAGACCTTGCGCCAGCGCTTGGATGAACTCGGCCTTTGGCCCGAGGAACAGCACGTCCGTATCAACGTCTCCGACCTGGAGGGCAAACTCGCCACCGCGTTGTTCCACGACACCGTCGGTTGGTTGCAAGATCATCCCGACAAACACCTGCGGCTGTTGCTCGATGGTTTTGAACGGTTGCAGAGCCACGAGCGACGTGCGGACAGCCAGAAGCGGCTACAGGAGTTCATCGGCTACTTTGCCGGCAGCCACGAACCCGAGGCGTGCGCGCGTTTCCGCGTGGTGTTGTTCGGGCGGGAAAAACTGCGGTGGGACCACCTTTACCAGGACCCCGGCTGGAATGAATGTTGCCTCCAGCATTTGCTCGGCGGCTTGGCGGAGGACGATGCCCGGGATTTTCTCCGGAAGACCCAGGCCTGGTTCCGCTCCCACAGTCAGTCTCCTTTGGCGGAGGCCCTGGCACGGAACGAAGACAAGATTCTGGTCGCCTCGGACGAGAACCTGCGCGGCCAGCGCGTCTGCTACCCGTTCTACCTGAATCTGGCGGTGGAACTCGTGGAGCGGGCACGCCAAAAAGGCACCGACCCGGACCTTGGCCGCGCCCCGGCGGAACTGCAGGACCGCTTCTTTCGATACCTGGACCAGCGGGAGTTGCGGGCGCTTAAAATCCTCGCTTTGTCCGAGGTATTCGACGAAGCGCTCTACGACTGGTTGGCGCGGGAGCGGTTGATTGATTTTCCGGCCCACAGCTTCCACACCGAACTGCGGCAGGAACATTCGTATTTTCAGGCGGTGCATGGCCGTCCCGGAGAATGGAAGTTCCATCGGCTCTTTGTGGACGCCTTGCACGCCCGCTGGCAAAGCACGGAGGCGGAGCGAACCGAGGGCCGGCAAGTGGTGCGCCGGTTGTTGGATTACTATGGCGGCCGCTTGCAGGAGCAGGCCGAACGCGACTGGACCGAGACCGATGTCGAGTCCTGGCGTCGCGGGATGGAAATCATCGTCACCCAAGGACCGGAGTTGGATCTGCTACCCTGCGACGATTGGGAGGCGCTGCTGCAAACCGCACCCTGGTCAACCGACCAGTTCCGTTGTGCCGCTCATGGTGTGGATTTCACTCGGCGCATTCTCCAAGAGCAGGAGCGCATACTCGGTCCGGAGCATCCGGATACGCTGAACAGCGTCAACAGCCTTGGCAATCTCCTAAGTGGTAAAGGCGACTATGCCGGAGCCGAGGCGCTTTACCGCCGGGCCTTGGCAGGCTATGAGAAAGCGCTGGGAGCCGAGCATCTGAATACTCTGATGAGCGTCAACAACCTTGGCGTTCTGCTTTCTGACAAAGGCGACTATGCCGGAGCCGAGGCGTTTTACCGCCGGGCCTTGGCAGGCTATGAGAAAGCGCTGGGAGCCGAGCATCCGGATACCCTGATGAGCGTCAACAACCTTGGCACTCTGCTCAATGACAAAGGCGACTATGCCGGAGCCGAGGCGCTTTTCCGCCGGGCCTTGGCAGGCTATGAAAAAGCGTTGGGAGCCGAGCATCCGGATACACTAAGCAGCGTCAACAACCTTGGCACTCTGCTCAATGACAAAGGCGACTATGCCGGAGCCGAGGCGCTTTACCGCCGGGCCTTGGCAGGCTATGAAAAAGCGCTGGGAGCCGAGCATCCGGATACCCTGATGAGCGTCCACAACCTTGGCACTCTGCTCTATGACAAAGGCGACTCTGCCGGAGCCGAGGCGCTTTACCGCCGGGCCTTGGCAGGCTGTGAGAAAGCGCTGGGAGCCGAGCATCCAGATACGCTGAGCAGCGTCAACCACCTTGGCGCTCTGCTTTCTGACAAGGGCGACTCTGCCGGAGCCGAGGCGCTTTACCGCCGTGCCTTGGCAGGACAGGAGAAAGCGCTGGGAGCCGAGCATCCCAATACGCTGAGCAGCGTCAACAACCTTGGCAATCTGCTCAATGATAAAGGCGACTTTGCCGAAGCCGAGGCGCTTTTCCGCCGGGCCTTAGCAGGACGGGAGAAAGCGCTGGGAGCCGAGCATCCGGATACGCTGGACAGCGTCAACAACCTAGCAATTGTGCTGATGATGGAGGGCGACCTTTCCGGAGCTGTTTTCTTGCTACGGCAGGTTGCCGCCAAATCAGCGACCTGCTTGGCCGGAGTCCGTTACAGCCTTGCCTGCTGCGAATGCCTGAGCGGCAACGTGGAGGAAGCCAAGCGTCTGATCGCCGAGGAAATCGCCGCAGATCCCGCCGCCCGCGAACTATCGCTCAAAGACGATGACCTGAAAGCCATCCATGATTTCATACGATTATTACCCCTGCCAACAGATGAGTCCCAACAGGCCGGCAAAGCCCCATGACCAACCCGATCCATGCAATTCCTTGGAAGACGAAGTAGATTAAGCCGCAGCCAAAAACATCAATTCTTAAGAAAGGGGTCTTGACGAAATACTACCGCCCCCATTGCGCGGCGGCGTAGCTCTTAGCCTCTAAAAGTGGTCTTTTCCGGCTCCAACCCACTAAAGTCCCGGAATTCCCAGCTTCTTCATACACGGGTGCGGGATGGAACTGGGACAAACTGGCTATCCATTGGAGTCTGGTAACACAGTAAGACTAACGAGCGCTGCTGGCTTAGTCCAGCGCGCGGATGGGAAACAGTCCTGACTTCTGGTGTTGCTCTTTCATGATCTTCTCCAGCCGGGCAACGATCTCCAGTTGCTCCGCGGCGACATCGGTGGCTTCGGCCGGATCCTTCGCCAAGTTATAGAGTTCCGTCTTGATCTTAGGAACTGTCGTCTGACGCGGGCCGGGGTTAAGTTTCTGGCGCACGGCCTTCCAATCGCCAACCCGCACGCACTGCTGGCCAGTGTATCCGGGCGATTCGCGGTAAAGGAAGGGACGTGGCTCCTGCGGCTGGCCGAGCAGCGTGGGAGCGAAACTAAGTCCATCAAGGCCCGAAGTAATTGGCTCTTTAGCAGCGGCGAGTTCGAGCAAGGTGGGCAGCCAATCCTCGAAGCCAGTCACGCGATCGCTGGTGGTGCCCGGCCCGATGCGTCCCTTCCAACGCACAATGCACGGCTCGCGAAAACCGCCTTCGTAGAAGGATCCCTTCCGCCCCCGAAAGCCAGCGGCGCTATTGAAGAAATCAGCGTCGGTGCCGCCGAGCTTGTCATAGAGCGGCCCGTTGTCGCTGGTGAACACGAAAATGGTGCGCTCGTCCAAACCTAGTTCTTTTACCAAGTCCATCAGTCGTCCCACGTCGCGGTCCATGCGGGTAACCATGGCGGCATAGGCGGCGCGTGGCGTGCGATGCGGTAGATAACCGCGGCCGCCCAAGTAGGGTTCCTCCGGGAATCTACCGAGATACTCCGCCAGCGAGTCTTCGGGAACCTGCAAGGCCAGGTGGGGCACGGTGGTCGGGTAATAGAGGAAGAATGGTTTGCCCTGATTCTCGCGCACAAACTGGCGTGCCTGTTCGCCAATCAAGTCGGGGGCGTATTGCTTGCCCACTAACCCAGAGTAACTCGCCGCCGCCTGCGGGTCGGTGCCGGGCGGCAGCTTTTGGTGCGCGGAAAACCTGGCATTCTCCAAGGCGGCGTGTTGCTCATTGTCCCATAAGTGAGTGGGGTAGTAGTTATGCGCGACCGCCTGACAGTTATAGCCGTAGAAACGGTCGAAGCCTTGCTTGAGCGGGTCGCCGGTGCTGCCGACTGGCCCCAGTCCCCACTTACCGAAGGCCCCGAGCGTGTAACCAAGTTGGTGGAAAGTCAGCGGTAGCTTCAACTCGCCAGTCGGCACCGGTTCCTGCCCTTCCTGGCCGCCCAACCCACCGCGGTTGTCCCGAATGTAGGCGTGGCCGGGATGCTTGCCGCTCAAGAGAACACAACGCGCCGGAGCGCAGACGTTGTTCCCAGAGTAATGGGCGGTGAAGCGCATGCCCTCCGCCGCCATGCGGTCGAGGTTCGGGGTGCGAATCTTGGTCTGACCGTAACAGCCGATATCTCCATAGCCAAGGTCATCGGCCAGAATAAACACGATGTTAGGCCGAGTGACTGCGGCAGACTGCACGGCCGTAGCGAACAAGAAGGAAGCAACCCCGGCAGTAACCATGCCCAGGAGAACGAGTTTCAACTTGTTGCGGTGCTTGATATTCATGGTCGGCTCTCGGTAATTGATGAATCATATACTTAGACGCCTAACTCTCTCTTTACATCCGTGAAAGCTTTAATGGCGAATTCCAGGTCAGTCTGGGAATGGGCTGCTGAAATCTGGGTGCGGATGCGCGCCTTGCCTTGTGGCACCACCGGATAGGAGAAGCCGATGACATAGACTCCCTTCACCAGCATGGCCTCGGCAAACTTAGCCGCCAACGCCGCGTCGCCGAGCATCACCGGCACTATCGGATGAGTGCCCGGCTGAATCGTGAAACCAAGCTTTGACATGCCGGCACGGAAGAAGGCGGTGTTAGCCTCCAACTTATCGCGCAACTCGGTCGAGGCCGTCAGTAACTCCAGCACCTTAAGCGACGCGCCGGCGATGGATGGCGCGAGGGTGTTAGAGAATAGGTAGGGCCGCGAACGCTGGCGCAGATACTCAATGATCTCCTTGCGCCCGCTGGTATAGCCGCCGCTGGCACCGCCCAGCGCCTTGCCCAGCGTGCCGGTGATGACATCTATCCGCTCGGTAACATGGTGGTAGTCCGGCGTGCCCCGCCCGCGCCGGCCCATGAAGCCGACGGCGTGCGAATCGTCCACCATGACAAGCGCGTTGTGCTTGTCCGCCAAGTCACAGATAGCCGGTAGGTTGGCGATGTAACCATCCATGGAGAACACGCCGTCGGTGGCGATCATGCGGAACCGCGCACCAGCGGCGGCTTCCAACTTGGCTTCGAGATCAGCCATGTTGTTGTTCAGGTAACGGGAGCGCTGCGCTTTGCAAAGGCGGATGCCATCAATGATACTCGCGTGGTTCAACTCGTCCGAGATTATCGCGTCCTCCGCCCCAAGCAGCGTCTCAAACAACCCGCCGTTCGCGTCGAAGCAGGAGGAATAGAGAATGGTGTCATCGGTCCCAAGGAACTCGCTGATCTTAGCCTCAAGTTGTTTGTGAACTCCCTGGGTGCCACAGATGAACCGCACGCTGGCCAAGCCATAACCCCACTCATCAATGGCCGCCTTCGCCGCCGCCGCCACAGCGGGGTGCTGGGCCAGGCCGAGGTAGTTATTGGCGCACATATTCAGGACAGGCTTGCCATCCGCCACGCGGATGGTGGTGCCCTGGGGTGTCTGGATGACGCGCTCGCGTTTGTAAGTGCCGGCTTGGCGGATGTCAGCTAACTGGGTTTCGAGATGGTGTTTGAATAAGTCGTTCATGGTATATGTTGTTCCGGGATCAGAATGTGTGTCGTTTTAGTTCGAACGGTGTGTTAGTTAGTTACTTCGGGCCACCGGCTTGCCGGTCTTGGCATCCGCCGTCGCCGCGACATGCGACCATTGGTTCGCCGAATGTTCGCGAGTGATGAGTTGGAGTGAGTCGCCGGCAACGATCTGGGCTTTACGAGTGAACATAGAAGGCTCAAGGCTCAAGCCTTTCCGGGGTGCCGCCCCGCTGGCGCAAGCGCCAGTAATCCCAAACTAAAGCGCCAATCCCGACCGGCCAGATGGACGCGAACGCGATGACGACGCCCCAGGGAGTTGGATGTTGGATCGGCTCGAAGACATTCCGGCCAGCTAACAGGATCCACAAAGGAAAACACACGGAGCAGGCCAGAAAAAAGAACAATCCGAGCAGCACTGCCCCCGCAGTCGGTGTGCGACGGCGCTGCGAGGCGTATGCTATGGAGATGATGACCTGAAGCCAGAGCAAAGTCAGGCCGGGAAACATCAGCCAAGTAACGCGAAGCGAAGCGGCAATCAAGAGGACAACGACGCCGAAAGTCAAAAGCGTTGCGGCGACCGCTATCCTGACGCCTGGTTGTTTCATAAAGTCAAGGTCTAGCGGGCTGGGTATAGCCGATGGCGATGGTGTGTTTCTCATACAATGTTTCTAGTGAGGTGGAGGTTGGCGATGTGTTTGGAGCTTGTCAAGCATTTCGCAGACGCGCCGCGCGGCTAGGGACTTTCAGCGACCAGCTTGCCATTGAGGTAGAGGGTTTGTTTGCCCGTCTTAGCATCTACCGTGGCAGCGACGTGCGACCATTGGTTAGTCGGCAGGTTCGCGGCATAACTCAGATGTGGCTCGCGAGTGATGAGGCGTAGAGAGTTAGCCGGGTAAGTGTCGAGTAGGTAGCCGCTAGCAGCACCGACGGGCGACTTGTCTATGATCCTCATGCCGCCGGGCGGGAACTGCGCAGGCTTGATCCAGGCGGAGAGAGTAACGCCGTCGAGGCAGTTCAGTGCTTTGTCATGGGGAACCTCCAGGAAGGCGCTGCCATCAAGGCGGAGATGCTTCCCGGAAAAGCTCGTGTCCGTGTCGAGGATCGGAACTATGCCGATGAGCTTGGCGGCGAGATTCGACCTGGCTAAGTTCGCGATGGAGCCATCGGCAGCGTTCGCAAGGTTGAGAAAGACGACTCCATCCATGCGTGCGGCCAACGGTTGTCCCAGCGCAGCCGAAGGCAGGATGTCTGCGGGTGGGCTTAGAGCTAAGGCAGCAACCGCCTTCTCCGCCATGACGAAGTCAAAGACATGAATCGCGGCCATCTGACCCATAAACCGGTTCCCGCCCTGGCTGTCCGCGCCAATACGAAGCGGGAGCTTGTTCGGCGTGATGGCGCTGGCTTGGCGAATAACTACCGGTTCGGCGGCGTTGGCGGGCGCGGGCGGGATTTCCGTCGGCGTGGGCAAGGTGGCTTCGATGGCTTCGCCGCGTTTCAGAGTAACTTCAAAGTTATCCCCGATTTTCTTCACACTATCACGGCTCCACTTAGGCATGCGTCCGCCGAAGTTATCGCGGATGCGCACCATGCCGTCACTGCCGGCGACGACGCGGAACCAGGTGGTGGCGTTGTTCTCGCGCTTCGCGGAGACGCGGTGGCCACCTTCGGCGCGGAGGTCGTCGAAGGAGGCTTCGTGCCAGCGCCAGGGCGTCGCGGGGAAGAGACGGATGGCCCCCCACCGTGCTTCCGGCGTACCCGCCGGAAGTTCTGGAGACTCGCTCTGCCGGCGAGACGCCGGCAGCACGTTGTTCCAGCTTTGCAGCAACATTTCGTGGACGGCTTCCATGGCGAGGAAGTTACCTTCCAGCGTGAAGGGCCGATAGGTGAAGCCACTGAATCCGGACTTAGTTTGATCACCGTTAGCGTGGAAACCGTTTCGTAGGATGAAGGCGCGGGCATAGATGTCGAGGTTGCGCAGCGCAGTCTCGGCTTCACCGACACGGGCGCGCAGGCAGGCCATCCAGGAAAAGCTATAGCCGCACCAGGCACCGGTGCCTTTGCTTTCCCAGTCCTTCAGGCTGGCGGCGATAATCTGCCGATCACGCTCGCTGCCGTCAGTGGTGATAAGATTGAACGGGTGTAGCGGCATCAAGTTTGATAGGTGGCGATGACTGCCGGGGAGCGGGGTGGTTTCGTCGAGGAGTAGGTAAGGTAGGTCAGGCGTCGCGCCTGACTCTGACTCCCGTTTTGATTCGATTAGATCTGGGTTGGAGACAGGCGCGACGCCTGTCCTACGGACGTGCCACTCGCCGAGTTGCTTCGCGGTGGCGAGCCACTTCGTGGACTCTGCTTTATCACCGGTGGCGGCGGCCATTTCGGCGAGGGCGAGATAGAGCATCTTCAGACTGGCGAGGTCGTAGTTACTGTTGGGTTTGAGGAAGGCACGATGGGAGTTGTCGAAGATTTCCGGCGAACTGGAAAGCGGCAGGACTAGGATGCCATTGGTGTCAGGCTTGAGCAAGGCTTGCAGGCAAACGCCGATTTCGCGACAGAAAGGCAAGGCGCGTTCGCGGAGGAAGGCGTCGTCTCCGGTGTGCCGCCAGTGGAGATAGAATAGGTGAGCGTTCCAGGCACCCATCGTAGGCGAGAGACTGTATTGGCCCCAGCCGCCCAGTGGCTTGCCGGCAAGGCTCATCACGCCGGGCACCGCCGCGCCGGGGGCGGCGTAGAAGTCGCGCGCGAACTGGCGGAAGGTGGGTAGCAGGTTCCAGAGATAGTCGAGGAAGCTCGCGCCCTCGTCGAAGTCGCCGGAAGAGCGATAGGCGAGATAAGTCATCTGTGTGTTCAGGTCGTTGTGGTAATCACCCTTCCACGGCGGCAGCGAACCGGCATCGGCGGACCATACGCCTTGGAGCGGCATCGGCGGAGCGCCACGTCGCGAGGCAGCACCGTAGAAGTAACGCACGAGATAGTAGTGCTGGAGGATGTGTGGCTCGTTAAACGTGAGGCGTGAATGGGACCAGAACGCGGCCCACCACTTAGTATGTTCGGCAAGCGTTGAGTCATAGCCAGCCTTGAGCGCCGCTTCGACGCGGGCCTGGGCGATGGTTCGCGATTGCTCTGCCGGCGAGACGCCGGCAGCACGTTGCCGCTCGCTGCTGGTGGCGACGGTGACGGCGAGCAGCGTGGCATCGCCGACACGCTTCCAGCCGGCGCAGACGGCATAGGCGAAGCCATCGGCGGCTTCCTGTTCAAACCAACGCAGCACATCGCCTTCGCCGGTGCGCGGCGGCGGGTAGCCGAGTTGCTTCACGGAGTCAGGCGACTTAAGCCGCACGTCCTTGAGCGGCGGGCCATGGATGAGGATAAGTGCGACCGGGTTAGTCACGCTGGCGGCGTTGACAAAGGCACGGGCTTTACCGCCGCCAGTAAGTCTCGCGATGGCCTCGGCCGTCGCAAGATTCAACTCAAACGCCTCGACGCCCTGCGCTGAGTCGAGCGTGATCTCGACGCGGCCGGCGGGGAGTTTCGTAGGCGAGCCGTTGTAGTCGTAATTCGAGTCGTAGATGTCGTGAAACTCAGCCATACGATTGCTGGCGACAAGTTCCTGCATGGTGCGCCAGTTGAACTTGTCCCGGACTTCGGTGAAGCGCTTCGATGGTCGCTCGTCCCAGAGATCACCACGGTCGAGCGAGAGGCGCAGCGTGTTACCTTCGCCCCAGAGCAACAGGCCCATGGTGCCGTTGCCGAGCGGAATGGCTTCGTCCCACGTCTTGATAGGTGCCTGAAGTTTTAAGTTAAGCGAGGCGTCGGGCAAGCCGAACGCGGTCAACGAGAGCGGCAGGGCGGCTAACAGCGCCGGCAGGTAAGTGGTAAGTTTCATGGTGTAAGTCTAGGTCGCGTTCAAGCTTGGACTAATCTGGTTTTCCATTAGCACCGGGCTTCAGCCCGGTGTAAGGGGCGTCCAAAGGCGAGAGCCGTTTCAACGGCTTCTCCCCATAGGAAGAAGCCGCTGAAGCGGCTCGGTCGCCATTTCGGCTCGCTACACCGAGCTGAAGCTCGGTGCTTATGACAGGCTCTGCTTGCAAGGTGATTGGAATAAGTCCCCGACGCCGGGTCAGGGGACCCGGCCTACAGGCGTTTGTAGGCCGCGTGCCCTCACACGGCGGCAACAGTGAAGCGGTAATTAGTTTCACGGGCGTAAGCTTAGGGTTTTCACTGGCGCGGCACGAGCACAAAGTCAGTGATTTGTATGTTCGGGCCGCTGGTACATTCGGCCTCGAAAGTCAGCACGCCGTCGTTGGCATCTTCGCGCAAGACATCCAGCTTGACCCAGACGCCCTGGGTGTGGCGGCCCAGTTCCGACTGGCGACCTTCGAGCGTCAGGTTAGCGGTGCGGCCGTTGTTGTTCCAATCGTGAAAGCGCACATAGAGATCGCCGAGGATGGCCGTGGGCATCTTGACCTCCACCTTGACGCGGTTACCAAACCAAGCCGTGCCCGTGCCGTCCTTCCAGATGCCATCGCAATGCACCGTATAGTTATAGCCATCGGCGAGCACCTTGATCTCATCGTAGTCCTTCTGCCACAAGGCATCGCCACTGGCAGGATGGCGCGCGGCGCTGCGGACGCTAAGCACAGCGCCGTCGAAGCCCGACGGAGTTTTTACCACTGGCGCACTGGCAACAATCGGAAAGAGGCTCTTGAAGTAGGCTTGAGAGATGACTCGCTTGGGCGCGAAGTGAGAACCTCCGGCATAAGTCAACAAGCTCACCCGCAACTGCCGCGCGGCGGGCCGCTGATCAAGGCGGTTCGCCAAGTCATAGCCGCAGACGAGCAACCGTCCGCCCTCCGCCGTGGCTAACTCGAAGATGGAGCCGAGCTTGTGGTTGAAGTGATAGTCGCTGACGGGCTGCACTATCGGGCGGTAATTAGTCGGCTGAGCATCCAGAACGAAGCCCCGCGCCCCTTCGCAAATCTCCCGCCACTGCCAGTCGAGGTGACGGTCAGTCGGGAAAAGCGCCAGCGCCGGGTGCCGCGCCTGCACTAACCCGCCGAGCGTGTCGCGGTCCTGGCCGGGGAAGAAGCGCGACGACCAAAAGAGCGGCATCCAAGCGGCGTTGCGCTGCGTGTTCTTATCGCCGAGTAAGTGTGCGAGTAAGACCACCCGGCCGCCACAAGCCAGTGCGTCCCAGGCGGCGGACGGACTCTCCGTCACCAGCACGTTCGCCGGAGGGTCCGCCGCCGGTGCCGACGGAAACACCCACAGATTCCAGTCGTTGGCGAACGATGTGCCAGCCAGGGATAACTCCAGACTCAGCTTCTGTGGCGCGGTAAGGCCACTTAGTGCGACGCTGATTTCGCCCAGCGTGGTCACGCTGCCGACCGGCAGGTTAGTCGGCGCGAAGTTACCCTTCGCCACCACGGCTCCCTTGGCATCGCGGAGCGTCCAGGCCGCCCGCGCACCGGCCAGCGGCTGCGCGCCCCAGTGCGAAACCTGCGCCGTGGCGGTGAAGGTTTCATTAGTCGTCCAGACGAACTTAGCGAAACGTGCCAGCGGCACCGTAGGAGCACTGTAGCGGCGGAATTGGTTCGGCGTCACTAAGCCCTTGCTCTCGTAAAGCGTATCCAGCCAGCCGACCAGCGCCTCGCCTTGACCGGGAAAGTCTTGCAGGCTGAGCCAACTTACTCCGGCGCAACCCGGCGAGCGTAACTGTGCTTCCATCTCGTTCTTATAGATCAGCCGGTTTATCGCGCCGGAAGCGGCCTGGAAATCCGCGCTTTGGTCAGCCACGCCGTTCGTCCTAGCCTGAGAGCGGAACAGCTCATAGCTCTTCGCCCGCACTGGCCCGGTGTATTTCGCGATCTCGCTCCAGTTAGGATACACCGGCATCTGGCCCATCTCATGGGCGATGATCGGCACCGGGGCGCGACGGTAACTCTGCTCGTAATCCCAGTCGGTGCTGGGCGTGCCGAGGCGATTCACCACGCCGCCGATGCCGGGGATGTTATGAGTGTCGGAAAAGTCGTCGGCCGGCGTGATAGTGCGGGCCGTCGAAGCGGCGTAGAACCGGCGCGGGTCGTAAGTCTTGGCTGCCTTGATCCACTCGCCCATGACCTTGAAATCGCTGGAACCTAGCTCATTGCCGATGGCGAAGAAACAGAAGCTCGGATGGTTGCCATAGGCGTCGAGCATCCGGCGCATCTCGGCGCGGACATAGTTATCAATCGTGCGGTCGCCCTTTCCGACGCCCTTTGGGTAGCCAAGCGTATCCATGTCCTTACGCGGATTCGGCCCGCCCATCCAACCATCAATCCACAGCACCTCCGCCAATAGGTAGAAACCCATTTCGTCCGCCGCCGTGAACGCCGCTTCTGGCGGGCACCAGGAGTGGAAGCGGATATGGTTCAGACCGTATTGCTGGCAGACGCCAAACACGCGCCGCCAGCCTGCGACTGTCATCGGCGGATGGCCAGTTAGTGGATACTGGGCGCAATCGAGATTGCCGCGTAGGAAGGTAGGCCGACCGTTGACTAAGAGGCGATTGCCTTCCCGCACCAGTGTGCGGAAGCCAAAGGTAGTAATGGCTGTGTCGGCTAACGGTCCAGCAGTGAGGCGGACTTCCAAATCATAAAGCTGCGGGGAGAACTCATCCCAAGTCTGCGGGGCAAAACCAGTTTCCAGCCAGGGACGGAGTAGGTTAGTGCCGGGCGTGGCTTCCAGGCGGAATGAACGACTGGCGAGCGACCGCTTACCGCCGCGTTCGCGGAGGGTGAGTTGCACCTCCACCGGCGTCGCGGTGGCGTTGCCGTTGGCGACGGTAAGTTCGACGGCGACGCGCCGCTCGGCGGCGTCCGGAAAGACGCGCACCAGATCCAGCCGCAACTCCGGGCGGGCGCGCAGTTCCAGGCGGCCTACCGCGCCGTTCCAGATCGTCTGAGTGAAATCCGTATAACAGTGCCCGCGGTCGCCGAGCGGGTGGATCATGCGGTTATCAATGCGCAGAGTCAGTGTGTGCCGGCCCGGAGCAAGCTTGCCGAGTCGGTGAAGGTGCGGCGTGCCGAGTGAGTCCTGAGCGCCGCCATCACGGTCGTCCACCCAGACTCGGCTTTCCCAGAGCACGCGCTCCAGGAGTAACTCGACTTCGCGGTCGCGCCAGGCTTCCGGGATGGTGACTTCGCGGCGGTACCAGGCCGGGCCGATGAACTTGTGCTCGCGAGAGAGGAAGCCTGGATTCGGGTCTGGCTCTGGCTCGCCGAAGCCAGCTAGATCGGTCGTCGTGGGCAAGGTGATTGTATCGGATAACTTCCGTCCGAACCACTGCTCCGTAATGCCGGCGTTCTGTGGGTCCAACTGAAATTGCCACGCTCCTGCAAGTGAGATGGGATGGACCGCGTCGGACTCCGCCCCGCGCCCGGTGATGGCCATCAACCCGTGGCTGGCGAGCCAACCGAGCAAGGTGATTTTGAGAATTGTCTTCATAGTTCTTCAACTAACACCGACAGCCGGCCTTGCCATTGGCGAGTTCTACTGTGCGTCCATCGGCACTGGGAGTGACTTGGGCGACGAAGGGGCTGGGATCAATCAGCCAGTCACCGGCGGGCGGTAGGGCGGCCGGGGTGCCCATCGGAAACAGGAGTCCGACGAGCAGCAGGCCACGGCGCAAGAGCCGAGTTATCGCAAGTGGGTGCTGGAAAACCCGCCCAGCGGTAGGGCGAGGCTCCTGCCGAGCATCAACGACAGCGGCAATGCAATC
>CAINDV010000130.1 GCA_903847485.1 uncultured Verrucomicrobiota bacterium | reverse complement strand
CTTTGGCGTTGGTCTGATGCTCCAACTCGGCGCGATTGGCGCGGTAGTTGAACCACACCGTCAGGCCGAGCACTAGTCCGCCCGCAAGGCCAACCCCGACCCGAAGCTTCCGGGCGATGCTGTGGTGGGAGAATAATGGCTTCATACGTTAACACACCGGCACACCTGGTCACGGCGTTCTGAACTCAGAATGCCTCCAGCACGGTAAAGACCGAGACAGTCGGCGGCAATCTCAAAGCTGCTCGCGCCCCGAAGACCTAGGACGCGTCCTTTCAGTTTTCTAAGTTCAGCACCGCGGGATGTTTGGCCTGGAGGAGCGCCTGCAGGCGTTCGCGGCCACCGCGGGCAGAACGGAACTGCTGACGGAAACTCTTGGTGTTGCACTTGGATTTGGGGTTGGCCTGCCGGGCGCGGCGCACGGCCTCATTGGAGAGACTGAGCACGACGCGCCGCACCAGTCCCAGCACCAAGGCCGCGTTCGGGTGGCGCACCCGGCGGAGATCCTCGTGCATCGTGATGTCCAGGCAGTGGTGCAGCCGACTCTCAATCACCCAATACTTTCGCTTGAGTTGGAGCCGCCCCGCCGCTGGCAGTTGGTCCAGGGTCCGGCTGCTCAACAGCTACACCACCTCACGCGTCCATTGGCCCAACCATTTGACCCGGGTTTCCAACCGAGCCGCCAAGCGGGCACCGGGGAATCCCACTTGGCTGGGCGTCACTTCCAGGCACTGGAGAAAACGAATCTCCAGCCGGTTCCGGTGGTGCTCCCGAGTGATCGCCCGCGTGCGCGCCGTGGGCGGAGGGGAAAAGGCCTGTGGGGGTGAACAGGCTGTGCAAGGTGGCTTGGAGGGTGGGCTGGTTGCCTTTGACGGTCAGCAGGTAATCACCGCCTGGTTCGTAGAGGATTTGCTGGGCGGTCTCGGCCTGGGTATGTAGCGCATCGGCCAGCACGAGTTTGCCCGTCAGTTCCAACCGGCGCAACACTTGCCGGGCCACCGGGATTTCGTTGGTCTTATCCGGAGTTAGTATCCCTCCAGATAGTGTCCGGCCCCGTCCGTCGCGCTGACGATCTCCACACCCGCGTGGCGCAGCTTCTTGCCGTCCACCACGACTAACTCGTCCTGCACCGGACCCAACACTTGCCGCTGCCAGATTAACAACACCCGTGTCAGCCTCACCGCCTCCACGCCCCGCAACACCCGTCCGAAGCAGGTCTTCTTCGGGCGGCGCTGCCGGCCGGTGCGCCGCTCCCGCCGGAAGCCCAAGGACCGCCACTGCGCCTGACTCAGTGTGTCGGCCAACTGGGCCAGCTCCGCCGGGCCGAGCACCACCCCGACCGCCATCGCCAGGACGATCAAGCACACCCTCCCGGCCACGGGATACGCCCGCGCCTGCGGCCGACGGAACTCCTTGATCTCCGCCCGGGTCAAGGCCATCAGGCGGCGAATCTGCCCCACCGATTCGGTGCAGCGCGGGGGCCCCGCCGCCGCCACCCCGGCCCACGCCTCGGGCGGTGACGGTGCCCGCAGTTTGACGCAGGCTTTCTGGCTCAATTTCCGCACCCAGATCTGCTTGGGCGCGTCGTGCTTCTGATAGAAATCGGCCGCGTCCCGCTGCCCGCCGGCGGTGCGCCCCAGATGCGACCACCCACTAACCTTATAAGCCGTGCCTTGGTAAAGCTGCGGATCCACAAACGTCTCCACCAAGGCGAGGGGATCAACGCTGCTGCCAGTCGGCGGAAAGCCGGGCCATCATCAGCTTTATGAACCGGCTGATAAGATTGGGCGAGTGACACTCCGGCAATACCAAAAGGCGCGAATTGTTGGCCAGCAGGGCGCGACGCCGGCGGCCTTGCTCGTGACTCCAGCCGATGAACGCATCGCGCGCCTTGAGCTGAAAGGCCGTCCCGCTCCAAGTTGCCACGGCCAGCCACTGGCCCAGGTAAGTGGCGACGTAACGCAGGTGCTCACCCACCGGCGTGGCATCATGCAGGTAGTGGTGGTCGCGAAAGAGTTGATCCAGCCAGGCGGTGTCTTTCGGCGTGGACACCACCCGCACCTGCAAGTGCTCGAGAATCTGCTGCTCATCGGCTGAAAGACACGGACGTTTTGCTTTGGCCATGCCCGGAGCTTAAAAAAGTTCCGGTGGGATGTTCCGCAAAAACGGTTATCTCCCTCAACCTCAACGCCGCGTGGGAAGCAAGGGACGCGCCCTACACCGTCGGATTGCTGGGAGCTTGCGCTGGACGGAAAGTCGCTCTCGCCGTGACAGCAGCGCAGTTTGGCCAGGACGGCAGGCGTATTGAGCTTGTAGTTTCTCCGGCGATCATAGTGGGTAGAGATTGAGCTTTCCGCAAAAGAACAGGATGCGAATCCGGTAGTTCCGGAAATTGCGAAAGCCGCGCGCGGCGGCTTTGAGGCTCTGGATTTTCGAGTTGAGTCCTTCAGTCACGGCGTTGGTGATGTGATGTTTCAGATACGTCAGCAGGTTGGCCAAATGACGCTTGAGCATCTGCGCCACTGCAATTACCGGCTGGAGGCGGCTGCGGCTGACCCAGCCAAACCAATCCTTGAAGAAGCGGCGGGCCCAGCCCGGCTCCTGATACTCCCAGAACTTGGTGAACAGTTCCTTGGCCGCCCAGGCCCGCGCTACTTTCAAATGCAAGTCTTTCAACG
>CAINDV010000129.1 GCA_903847485.1 uncultured Verrucomicrobiota bacterium | reverse complement strand
CTGCGGGCGACGCTGATCGCGCTGCGGGCACAACGCGTCGGGCATCTGAGCTGGCCCGTCCTCTTCGAACAGTCGGCCCGTCACCCCGCCTTCCCCTTCCGCCTCCTCACCAAAACCACCACCATATGAAAAGACCTTGATCTCCTGTAGCGTGGTGTGCGATCGTCGGTTTGGCCGCACCTCTCATTGCACTCTTGATCGCCGGCCGGCTGCATTTCCTTCGCCGGGTGGCCAGTGGG
The DNA here is from genome assembly GCA_903847485.1 of uncultured Verrucomicrobiota bacterium. Taxonomy (GTDB): domain Bacteria; phylum Verrucomicrobiota; class Verrucomicrobiia; order Limisphaerales; family JAJXZI01; genus CAINDV01. The sequence goes on along the minus strand of CAINDV010000129.1, from coordinate 2,348 downwards.
CGAACGCCGCAACAGGAGAAACTGCTGCGGCCGCCGGGGTATTCCTCGTTCTTGAAGCTGGACGACCTCCTCGATGGCAGTTACGTGCGGATTATACAGGCGTTAAGTTGTGGCGCGCTGGCTGGAGTGTCAGTTCAGGGTGTGGCCGACGTTCTGGGCAAGATTGGGCTTTCTTGGTGGCTGTTGATTCCCAGCTTCTGCTTAGTGAGCTTCGCCGTGGCTTGCGCCTGGCTGACGGGCGATCTGCTTCGGCGATTGCGGGAAGCCCAAAACTGGCGCCTTGGCCTGCGCGGCGAGCAAGCTGTTGCGGAGAAGCTAGCGGAGGTGGCGGAGTGCGGCTACCGCGCGTACCACGACATCCCCGGAGACGGGCCTTGGAACTTGGATCATGTGGTTGTCGGGCCACAGGGCGTTTTCGTCATTGAAACCAAGGCCCGCCGGAAGCCAGCCGAGAAGCGCGCCGACCAGTCACATTACAAAGCAGTTCTGGACGGGGACGTGCTTCGGTTCTCAAACGGTGACGACAGGAAAGTCGTTACGCAGGTTCTGGCCAATGCCCGCTGGCTCTCCGATTACCTGCGGAAGAAGACCGGCGAAACCGTTTTCGTGGAACCTCTGATCGCGGTACCAGGCTGGTGGGTCGAACGGTCGGGCCGAGAATCGGAAGTAAAGGCAATGAACGCCTGCTACCTCGCAGGCTATCTTCGCAGTCGGCCAGCGGTGTTGAAACCAACGCAAGTCACAAGGATCAAGACAGCCATTGAGGAAAAGTGTCGGACTCTTGAGTTCTGACTCGCCCGGCCCCGTGCTCCCCGCCGACGTGGTCGCCAAAACCTCCGCCAAATACCTCGAAGCCTACGAGCGGCTGACGGGGAAGAAGCTCTGACGCGAACCCCAAGTTGACCGCACCGCGGACGACATTAACTTCCACCCCATGAGCGTTGCTGAGATCGAGAAACAAGTGCGGACTTTGCCACCCGAAGAACTGGCGCAATTCGCCGAGTGGTCTGATGCCTACCGCGATGCCGGCTCGCCAGCCGACGACGAAGGTGCCGAACTGGACGAAGAGCAAAAGCAGGAAATCCTGCGCCGCCGCGCCGCCTACCTGGCCGATCCTTCCATCGCCGAGCCGTGGGAGGGAACCATTGACCGCGTCCGCCAGCGACTCCATGGGCTTCGGCGTCAAAAGGCTGAGCCTCGCTGAGGCGGACGCGTTCCAAGCGGCACGCTGGTATGATGAACAGCGCGCCTGCCTGGGCGACGACTTCTTGGATGAGGTGGCCGCCGTCACGGATGCCCTTGCCCGCAACGCCCTGCTCCACGCCATCCGCTTTGCCGACGTGCGCCGTGCGCCGTTCAAACGGTTCCGCCAATACGGCGTGTTTTACTTTCTGGATGGCGATGCGGTGATTGTCTTCGCCGTCTTTCACGGAGCGCGCCATTCCCGCTGGCTGCGCGGACGCGGACGGGAACTCCCCTGAGACCTGACCGGAAGCCTACGAGCGGCTGAATGGAAAGAAGCTCTGCCGCTCATGGTCCGAACTCGCTCCTGTGATCCGGTGAACTTGTTGGGTCTGTTTCCTATCTGTTTATCCTGATGTAGTAATAGAGTGCGGCGTTGACGGGCCTTGTTTCCACTTCTTGTTCCTTCCTGCTATTGGTATTGTTCAAAGTGGTGACCCTAAGATGCTTCTTCTGTGCATCCCCCAAAGCGACCACGCCGCCGGTTCCGCTAAGATCGCCAGCCCCACCCAGATCAAGGTCATGTGAATGACCCGCTATGGCTGAATATTGAATGCGAGAAATATCGGGGCGCAGACCGTCCGGGTCACGCTGAGATGCTGGAACAGAATCTCCGGCGTCTGATGCCTTAAAGGCATTCCTGCCTCGGATGAATACACCCCTCAAATCGGGCGCCTTGTTCAGCGCGCTTTCGCCAAGCCTGTTTAGCTCAGAGCCTTCAATAGATGTTCCATCACAAGGACACCAGACTGAGTTTGTCGGATTGAACTCCGCAGATAGCCCGTTGACTTGCGCGAATTTCTCCCACGGCAAAGCGGATGTAATCACCATTCCAAGAACGAGATTGCTGCGTTTGGTGTAGTAGTGCAGCACCACGACCACTGACACGCCAATTCCAAGAGCTATAGTAGACGTCCTAGTGAAGTTTACATTTGGCGACGCAGACTTGCTTTACCTTTTCGTTGGACCAGGACGCCACGGTGTCCCGGATGGATCGTTCCACCGTCGCCAATTGCGTGGCGTATAGCCCGGTCGTGACTTCATAGCGAATCCGCTGCCACACCGGCTCCTGGCAGTTCAATTCTGGGTGGTAGGGCGGATGATAG
>CAINDV010000128.1 GCA_903847485.1 uncultured Verrucomicrobiota bacterium | reverse complement strand
TCGATCACGAGGCCGTGGTTGAGGCGCGCGGTGAGCGTGAATGGCGTGGGCGGACTGCCGCCTTGGAACTCGTAAGCGCCCATGTCCACTGTGCCGCCCACGATGCGTGGCTGGCCGGCTAGGTCGAGCGCGCCGATCATCCAGTCTTCGTTGGTGCCAGCGTTGATGCACGGAGAACCGGCGGCAAGGCGGAAGTCGCCGCCGGCTGAGCCTTCAAAGAGCGGGGCGTTGGTGATGTTCCCGACACCGACGACGGTAATGACGGGCATGCAAGTGAAGCTGGTCGTGCCGCCGTCAACGTCGGTGTAAGCGCCCGTGTTGCCATAGACGATACAGTTGGCCAGTGAGCTTCCGTAGCTTCCACTGCCGACGCCGTAAGTCAGATCCCCCGGAATGCCGGTGCCAACCTGATTTCCGACCACCGTACAACCAGACAACCGGCCGCCCGAGGCCCCGCCGCCGAAACCGGAGTCTGAATCCTTGCTCCAGAAGCCATAGGCTGAGTTGGAGACGATCAGGCAATCGTAGAGCACCGACTCAAACGCGCCGCCGCCAAATCCGCCCCCTCCGACCTCCTCATTCGCTTGAGCGGTATTCTGACGGAGCGTGCAACGCCACAGAGTGCCACCATAGACGCCGCCGCCATTCATGGCTTGGTTGCCGGTCACGACACAATTGGAGACGGTCCCGCCGACATCACACCACACGCCGCCGCCTACGAGCGCGGACCCGTTGGTTATCGTGAACCCAGCGAGCAACGCACCATTGCCCACAAACGCGCCGCGCCCGCCCTCGGCGAGAATGACCGTTTGGGCCGGACCGTCCACGCTCGTTACCGTGAGCGGCGTCTTGTTCAGAGCAACTCGGTTTTCGGCTCCTTCGGCAAACGCACCACCATTGCTGTAAACGCCGCTGGCCACGAGCACGGACTCTCCGGGAAGCGCGGCGTCAATGGCGGCTTGGATGTTGGTTGCGGCTGAAAACCAGTTGGTGAACGGCGGCGTGTGCCCGCCCGTCAGCGAAACGTAGCGCGTTGCACCCGGAACCACTTCGACGGTGAGTTCAACACGGTTGGTGGTGTCGAGATTCCAAACCGTGAACACGACGACGTGCTTACCCAGCGTGCTAAAAGCGTGGCTGGCGGTGATGACGTTGGCAACACTCCCGCCGTCGTCCCACTTCCAGAGGCAGCCGGTCGTTCGTCCTGCCAGTGTGGCGGTGAAGTCGATGATGCCGCCGGGGCTGGCTTGGAGGTAATTTGCGCTCACTACAGCCGAGACCGCGCCGGTTGACTGAAGCGGGTCGTACTCATAGGCGCCCATGTCCACCCGGCCGTCCAAAATGCGCGGGTTGCCTGCCAAGTCAGTGGTGTTGGTCATCCAGGCGAAGTTGGTTCCCGTGTTGATGCAAGGGGAGAACTGGATCAAAGCGTAGTCGCCGGCCGCCGGGTTGGCGAAGAGCGGCGCGTTGGTGATGCAGCCGTAGTCGCTAGCCGTCAGTTCGGGAGCGCACGAGAACAGCGCCCCGCCAGCACTGTCGGTGTCGCCGTTGGAGTTGCCCCAGACGATGCAGTTGAAAATCGTCGTTCGCCAAACGCCACCGAAGCGAAAGCCGCCCAAACCACTTACTGAGTTGCCGGTAACGGTGCAGTTGGTCAACACGCTGGATTGGCCGTAATCCCCCGCCGCCCCGCCGCCGTACTGCGCCGCGGTGTTGCTGACGAAGAGACTGCTCGCCGCGACGCAGGAGAACGCACCACCGCCGTAATAGTTGGCAGCATTGCTCTTGAAGACACAGTTATAGGCTTCCCCGTCGTCCATGCCGCCACCGTTGTGGGCCTGATTGTCCTGGAAGAGGCTGTTGCGAGCGATTGCATTTCGAGCGCCGCCGCCATCACCACCGGCCCGGTTACCCAGCACCTGGCAGTTCCACAGCGTCCCTGCGATGGCCGAGGAGAGCGTCAGGAAGGCCACTCCGCCGCCGTCTCGGCTGGCGGTGTTGCCCACCAAGTCGCAGCCGGTGAGCACTGAGTTCGCGAAACTCCCCACCGCCGCGCCCGCCACCCCGCCGCCATGCCCCGCAGTCACGGCGTTACTCCAGATGTGGCAGCCGTTGACAGTGCTTCCTCCGTAGGCCAGGTGGACGCCGCCGCCTTCGTAAGTTGCCCGGTTGCCGATGAGGGTGCAGTTGACAGCCAAGCCATTGGTCCAGAACCGCAACCCCCCGCCATACTGGGCCGTGTTGCTGACAATGGTGCAGCGGGCGATGGTGTTCACGAAGTCAAACTGGGCGCCTCCGCCGTACACCGCTGAATTGCCGCGAAACTCACAGTCGGTCACCAAGCCGCCGTCTCTCAGAGAGTACAGCCCGCCGCCGACGGTAGTAGCTGTGTTGCCCAGTATGGAGCAGTTAGAAACGGACCCACCATAGACCAAGTGGACACCGCCCCCTCCGCCATTCCTCGATTGGTTGCCTTCGATCGTGCAGTTGGCAGCCAGGCCGCTGGCATAGAACCTCAATCCGCCGCCGTACTCAGC
>CAINDV010000127.1 GCA_903847485.1 uncultured Verrucomicrobiota bacterium | reverse complement strand
CCTTCCGCATCTACGGCTCCGAGGCCGGCACGGACCTCATCTGGGGGCCGCAGATGTTCGACGGCGCGGGCGGCCAGGGTCACGGAGCCAAGGTTCCGGTGGTCCACGGCTTCTTCAACGTCCTGCTCGGCCAGTGGGACACCGCCGGCCGTTCCCTCGCCACCGCCTTCGACGGCACCGACCGCTACGTCGAGGTCCAGTTGGGCGGGAACACCGCCATCAAACCCCGCCAGCGCATCCTCACCGCCCCGTTTGCCTTCAAGGCCAACAGCGCCGAGAAGCTCGTGGTGCCCGGTGGAAGTTCGGTTACCGCGGTATCTGTATCGGCAAACGGAAACGTCGGCATCGGAACGAATGCCCCAGCCCATCTGCTCGACATCATCACTGGGGACAGAAGCAGCAGCACTGTGCAGATCAGTTCAGCCAGAGACGGAGGGGGGATGTACCTCACTGCCCAAACGCCCGATGACAGTTACATCTCTAGCGGTGCCGAGTTGATTGCGGGTAGCTGGACAGCGCGTCATCCAAATGCGTCTCACCTCTTTCTCAACGACGGGAAGGTAGTGCTCGCTGCCGACACGGGACTAACGCCGGGTAACATTTATACTCCAACACTCCGGGTCACCATAGATGAAATCGGCAAGGTTGGCATCGGTACGACATCGCCTGGACGCTACAAGCTCGCAGTAGCCGGGAGCTTACATGCTGCCAATGACACCTACAGTAGTCAAATCGATATCTACAGTCCCGCCATTTCCACGGATTCCACCCAGTATTTTCTAGCGCTGGACGTTGATGCTACCAAATACAATATCCCAGCGGGAGTGACTGATAGCGGATATCGAGTGGGGCTTGGAGTGCAAGGCTATGTAGAGGACGCAAACTTCCAGGGAACATTGAATGTGCAGTACGGCATTCTGGCCCGGCACGGGTCGTACGTTCACTCCGGTGGTAAGATCAACAATTCGTACGGGGTTTACATCGACACGCTGCGCTATGGTACTACGACCTATGGCAACCTCTACGGCCTGTATCAGAATTCAGGGGCGGCCCAGAACTATTTTGCAGGCAACGTTGGCATCGGCACAGCCAGCCCACAGACTAAGCTCGATGTAGTCGGGGCGGTAAAGGCCAGCGCATTCCAAGGTGACGGTTCCGGTCTGACGGGCATTGGTGCGGCGGCGATTGCTGACGGCGGTGTCGGAAGTTCCAAGCTGGCGACGGAAGTAATCAACCGGCTGGTCCCGCCAGGTTCCATCATGGCCTATGGTGGTGCGACTCCTCCTGCTGGATGGGAGCTATGCGACGGCAGGCCGCTGGCTACGACGGGCACTAATGCCGCCCTCTTCGCCGCCATCGGAACGAGTTGGGGAGGCAGTGGTTCCACCTTCAACCTGCCCGACTTGCGCGGATATTTCCTTCGCGGGCGTGATGGCGGCAGGGGCGCCGATCCGGACCGCACCAACCGCGTTGCAGCGGCAAGCGGTGGTAATAGCGGAGATGGGGTGGGAAGTGTGCAGACAGATGAGATCCACAGTCACGGCCACCGAGCAGACTGGGGACAGGACGGTGGCAAGAATGTTGGAGGGCCTTGGATCCGCACGGTCGGAGAAGGGATGTACTGGGGTACCGGCTATTACACGCCTGTCAACGTTTACGGTGAAGCGGCAAACCAACCCATCAAGCCAGAGGGCGGTGCCGAAACCCGCCCCAAGAACGCCTACGTGAACTACATCATCAAGTACTGACGCCCATGCGTTCCGCTGCCCACTCCAAGCCGCCAGCTTCCGCCGCAACGGAAGCCGCCGGGCGTATTCGTTCCGTCCCGGCGGGACGGAACGTGAATAGCCGTGGGTGCCAGCCCACGGGACCGGTTAGCCGGGCTGGCCCGATCCCGCCGGGGTCGCGTCTTACTCTCTGGCAGTCGCGGAGCGACAGGCCGACGGTAGCCGTGGGCTTCAGCCCACGGACACGGGTTCCGAAGGGCCGTGCGTCGCGGAGCGACGCCTGCGCTGCCACCGGATGTCACGGTTGCCATCGTCGCTACGCGACGTGCCCCTCCCGCGGTACCCTCCGTGGGCTAAAGCCCACGGCTACCGTCGGCCTGTCGCTCCGCGACGGCCAGAAAGTGAGATGCCCCGCCGCCGGTTTGAAGGTGCTGGGTGGACCGGTTCCGTATAACCGCCGGGACTTGGCCGAGGGGTGCGCCCGCTTCGGCATCCGCGTGCTGACACCCAAAGAATTCCTGCACTTGATCGAACCGACACTATGACGACACTGACAATCCAACTGCCGGCTTCACTGGCAAACAAAGCCGCCGAACTGGCGCGGCAGGATGAAATAACTCTGGACCAGTTTGCCGCGATGGCGGTGGCCGAGAAGACCTCGGCGTGGATGACGGAGGATTACCTGGCGGAGCGCGCCCAACGCGGCAGCCGGGAGAAATTCCTCAAAGCACTGGCCAAGGTGCCCCACGTCGAACCGGAGGCGTATGACCGCTTGTAGGCGCCCGGTCGCCGCCCGGTCGCCCGGCCCGCTGGCCCAGGGCGGCCACGGTGCTTGGGGTCTGAGGACCGATGACACGCCTAGCGCCACGGTGGACGCCACCGGGAGCGCGGGCGGCAGGATCGTCAGGAGCGCGCGGGCTTTGGTGGGGAAGGTTTCCCAGCCCTGCGGGCGCACCTGGCCGTGGTCCAGTTCCGCTTCGAGTGTTCTCAGCCGTAACTATTCGGTCGGGACGACGGAGTGGAACCGCAGAGACGCGAAGAACGCAGAGAAAACAGATCGGCGACCAGCTTATGCTGGCTCACTGAATGGTGACTGGTTGGAGCGAACTCCAACCCACGATGTTCTTTCAAAACCCTGTAGGAGCCGAGGTAACGAGGCTCAAATACTTGGGAAACCAGAGACTCCTCACGTCGTCTCCTACAGCCTTGAAAGAGGCCCCCAAGTTGCCCTCTGCGTTCTTCGCGTCTCTGCGGTTGGCTTGGAAGCTCCGACTGCATGGATACGGCTAACACTCACGTTCCAAGCCTAACTATTTTCCCGTGATCTTCAAACCCATGTGCTTCTTCTTAAGTTCTGAAACCCGAAATCATCTGACTATGAAAACGAAACTACCACTCCTGCTCGGCCTGTTGGCGCTCGCTCAGCTTGGCCTTCCCGCCCGTTCTTCCGCCCAAAGCGGAGACACCAACAAGGTCCACGCGGACTACCGGAATGTGCTCTACACCGGCACGCCAACGTCGGTCCCGCCCAACGGCACGCCGAACTTGGCGGCGCAACTGCCGGAGTTCAACAGCGTGGCGATGTTCAGCGGGAGCGCTGCGCTCAGCACCAACGCCAATAGCTATCCGGGTGACGGCACGTATTTCCTCAAACGCTCGGTCATTGGTACGCCGTTGGATGGCTGGGCGCGGGTGGTGGTCGGCGGGCGCCAGTTCAAGTTTGGCGAGGCCATCACCAACATCGCGTCGCTGGGAATAGACGACGCCCGGCAGCCGGCGAGCATCGAGCCCGCGACGGGCGCGCGGTTTGTGCCCGGCATGAGCCGAACCGTGGGCACCGAGGTGGGTTTTGTGACGATCACCTGGTATCGGACCAACGGGACGGTGAACAGCCCGGTGACCTACTACATCCGGGATTACATCGAGGGCGAGGTGCCCGACCCGGTGCGGATTTATTGCACCAAGGACGCCGCCGGGAAGCCCACGGGCGCACCCACAGTGAACCTCCCGGCCGATCTCACCGTGACTCCCTACTATAACTTGGGCGTAACGCCCTCCGTGCTCCAACTGTCCGGCGGCGTGCTCAACGCCCAGAACGGTCAGGGTAAGATCGTGTTGGATTACACGAACAAGACGACCGGCACCTTCATCGGCTTGGAGATTCTTGACATCCGGCCCTTCAGCCCTGATTTGCCCGTCACGATGGTGGACGTGGGTGCCTGGCTGACGCCGCATACGAACCGCAGCGCCATCAAGCCGCTGGTTTCGCGTGGTTTGGCGACCAACGTGGCGGCCAATACTCCGGCTTACGCCTACCAGTATCTGCGCGCCGGCGACACGAATGACGGCCAGGTGTTCGCCGTCCGCCAGAGCTTGACGACGGGCACGAACATCGAGGTCTTCTGGTTCCACACGGGGCGGGCGGGCGTGGTCTGGCCCTACGAGATGCACCACTACCTGGCGGATTGGCCGTCCACGTTCACCAATCTGGCCCGCAGGATTTACGTCACCGAAAGAGCTGATGGCACGCCCACGGGTGCCCCCGAGGTGAGCATCCCCACCAACGCCGCGCCGACGGTTCTGGTCCACAACAGTGAAGTTTTGTCGAGCAATCTGTGCTTCCTGGATGGGACCAATCGGCTGCTCCACGGCCGGGTCCAGAGCGGACGCATCCTGCTGCACTACGAGCAGCCGGGGACGCCGGGACTAATCGGGCTACAGTTTGTGGACGTCCGGCCCTACCGGGAAGATTACACCGACTACGCAGACGTCGGTGCGTGGCTGACGCCCCATGTCACTGCGACGAATAACTTCAAGCCCCTGGTCTCCTGGGGCTTGCTGGACTCACAGGATGCTCAGACCAACCCCGTGCCGCACTATGCTTACCAGTACAACCGGACGAACGACCCGGATGACGGCAAGGCGTTTGCCGTGCGCCCAACTTCGGCGGCGGACCAGGTCGAGTTGTTCTGGTTACATACCGGCCTGGCTAACGTGGTCTGGCCGTATGAGATGCACCGCTATACATCGGGTTGGCCGGCGGACTTCGCCAACCGCTGCCGGAAGATCTATCTCACCCAGTTCAAAGGTGGCAGCCGGACCAAGGCTCCGCCGGTGAACATCCCCAGCCTGAATGTTCCGAGTGTGCAGATCCACTACAACGTGGCGATTCCGCCGGGGGATGCCGCCCGAGGAGACCGGTATCTCTGGCTGGACAATGAACCTCGCGACCTGAACGCGCGGGAGAAGATGGGACGCGTGTTGCTCCATTATGAGCGTTCGACCGCGCCGGGCTTCATCGGCCTACAGTTTGTGGAGATCGTAGATTACTATCCAGACAAGGTGGACGCCTGGCACATCGGGGACCGGTTGTTGCCGTACGACGCTTCCTATCCCGAAACGCACGGCCTGACGCCTTATGTCTCCATCGGCTACAACGAGACCCCACCGCCCGATTACGCCTATCAACACCGCGTGACAGGTTCGGCGATGAACGGCTACACCTTTGCCATCCGCAAGACAACCACCGACACCCAGATTGAGCTTTTCTGGAAGCGCAACGGACTGGCCGGCGTGGCGTGGCCTTACGAAATGCACCGCTACACTGCGGACTGGCCGCCGGTGGAGCGACGGGACAAGTATCAGCGGTATGTCCGTGGGGAGGCACCAGGAAATCTGGGACCAGACGTGGCGATCCCGGGAGACCTCAAGGCCAGCGTGGATGCCTTTCAAGAACCGGCCGCCCACACCGTGCCCCCGACTGACGGGGAGCACTATGTGCCGCTTTCGGGGCAAACCTTCTCCACCACCAGTCCCGGCTGGTCCTTGCTGCGATACTTGCCTACCAATGAAGTCTATTTCCAAGTTGTCCACTCGGTGCAGCACACCGACACGTCGGAGTTCAACCTGACGTTGAACCCTTGGAACATTGGAACGAGAATCGAAGACCTCAGTCATCAAGGGCCACGCGGCGGTTACATCCATGTCTTGGATACCACGGCCTGGCCGAAGGAGGACCGCTATAATTGGCGGATTTACTATAACTCGACGAACCAGATGTCTCCCCCCAGCAGCGAAAAGTTCGACTGGATGACCAATACGGTCTATGCGGTGAACCGGGGCAAGCTGGAGGTGTGGTGGAGCAACGTGAACACCAACGGCAACCAACCCGCCGCCACCGTGCAGTGGCCGTCGCTGGTCAAACGTTACGACAATGTCTGGCCAACCGACGCGGACAAGATTGATCTTGCGAGCCAGAAGGGGTCCGGCGCATTGAACGTGAACAACTGGTATCTCTATTTCCAGAATGAGACCAACCAACCCGGCTATAACCCGAATGATGAGCACGCGGCTTCTTACCCGGCTCACGGGCCGGCCGGGCAGCACCTGGAGGTGTATCCCAGCGGTGTGAACTTCCTCGAAGGCGGCTGGGCTTCGGCGGACGTGCTGGTGCCGAACCCAGGTCTCATCGGGACGAACATCACGCTGACGCTGTCCTCTGCGCGAGACGGTTCGCCGTATCTGATGGCATCGTTTGTTCGAGGCACAAATGTCACGGAGTTGTCGCTGTCGCCGGAGAAATGGGGGTTGAATCAGACGGTGTATTTCTGGCTGGATACCAACGCCATCCCGCTGGCCGCCGGCGCGAGGGTCAGCAATGTGTTCACCATCCGCGCCTTGGGGGCCTTGTATGACCAGGTGCAGGTGTCAGTTGGCGTAGTGCCCACTAATGGGCTGGGGCTGCTGGTCGAGGCGTCGGCGTTCAAGCTCGCGGAGGGGACTTCGCGAAGTTTCAAAGTAAGCCTAAGCAAGCCGCCGGTGGCCGACGTGCAAGTGACCACGGCGATGACGCTGGCGGCCTCGGGGTTGAGCATCCTACCATCCCAATTGACCTTTACCCCGCAGAATTGGTCCAACCAGCAACCGGTGACGGTCTCTTCCGCTTCAGGCGAGCAGTTGGGTGAGTTCCCAGCCCGCTTCAGCCTGTCCGCTTCCGGCGGACTTGTGATGACCCAATTCGTGGATGTCACGCTCTTGGGGGGCGGCACCGGCGGTCTGGCCGTTTATGCCCTCCGGGACGACTTAGGCGAGGTGCCCGGCTCCGGCGGCTTGCGGTATTCGGAGCCGTTTGTGATTGTTACCTATACCGATGGCTTAGGTCAGCCGACGAATAAGGTGTTCCAAGTAGTGGAAGGTGACTTCACTTATCCCGGCACGGCAGGCCGGATGATTCAGCCGCCGTATCCCCTGAGCAGCTTCCTGGGGTGGGAGGTGCCTTCCTATGCCACCAACAGCCCCGCCGCGTGGGAAGACCGCAAGCAATACTGGTGGGCACGCTCCGGTCCTGACGATGGTGGCACTAACCCCGTGCCCATCGTGATGAAGTTCTACTACCCACAGAACGACACCTATCTCTTCCCGCCCGGCACGCGGCCGGCCGGTGCCAACTGGGTGCCGTGGCTGGACCGACGCTTTGCCCGCCCTACGCCCGGCATTCCGTTGGATGTAACCTATCGCATTGTCTGGCCTACGGATGTACCGAAGTTACTGGTGGGCGAGTCACTGATCAAAGCCAAGTTCGGTCTCCCGAACATCAAGGGACAGACCAGCGTGGACATCCTGTATGAGCAAGCCGAGAAACAAGGTTCCGGTGCCGGCAGTAGTATCAAGCTCATTGACCCGACCTACACTTACTCGGCCCCGCTGGACCCGCTGCCAGAAGACACGCAAGGCAAGACGGTGACGAGTCTGGTGTCCGTCGGGAACATCCCGCCGCTAAGCGTGTTCTTTACCACGCTACCACCGCACTTACGGTCGCGCGTCTGGTGGGAACCCACAGGTGGCAGCGATGGGAAAGGCGTGCTGCGGTTCAACGGGCAATTCGTGCCAGAGTTCGGCACAGAGGAACCGGTCGGCTACTTGCTGCTGAATGTCCTGACGGATCGGGATACGAACTTCCTCTGCGGCGCGACCAATGCCTTGGCGGTAAGTCATCAATCGAGTTTCTTGGCTGCCGTCTCCACATTGCGCAGTGCGGCCAATGCCAGACAGGTGCGGTTGGTCGCCACCAACACCATTCAGCATACTTGGGAGTCCTTTGCCCTGACGGCAGGGCTCGCGAAAACGAACGGCTACGTGACCGTAGCCTTCAACAACGTGATCGCGCCGCTGGAGGGCCTGGGAGCGGAGCGCGGCACGCCGGTGAGTCTGGAAATCATCCGGGTCACCTGCCCGCTCTACCGGGGAGATACCAAGGTGATCTACCCGCAGGATCCCTTTGATGAGCGGGTCAGCCTCCGGCACTCGGGGGACTTCGCCGGCCAGTCGGACGGGTATGAGTTCTGGTGGCAGCGGCATCCGTTCCCAACTAACGGTGTAAAGCCCAGCGCCGACTCTCCGCTTTGGGCAAACTACACCATCGTGAAAGAGTTCGGGGCCTCAGATGTGACCATCGGCGGCTCCGGCGCGCAATCGTTGGCCGACTGGTGGTATCGCTGCTCTTGGCGCACCACGAACTCCGCCAATCCTTGCGGCACGGATTTCACCGTCTGGACGGAACCGGCGCTGGTGGAAGGCTGGATCAAGCGGGTGCTGGGGCGAATCAATCTGTTTGACCAAAAGAACACGAACTACGTGGAGCAGTCCGTGGATACCATCGCCAACATGCTCAGCCTGGCGGGATCCCGCTGGATTGGCAGCGTGCCGTTGAACATAGACGCGGTGAAGGACATGGGCTTGATCGAGATTTACGAGACCGTCCTCAAGCGAGGCATTGAACTGAGCATAGAAGGCAACCCACCCCTTGCCGGTGACCTTGGTGTCAACCGTGCTTTGCTGAGGGTCGCCTCGCAACTCGGCAACCTTTACATGTTGTTCGGCAACGAGGCTTATGCCGATGCTGCGGACCCCACGATCGGTTTTGTCACCACTGGCATCGGAGCCGGTCAATTTGGTGTGGAAGCCACCTCAAAGCACTGCTTCATGGGCCAAGTGGATTCTCTGCTGGAGGAAGAGTTGACCCTGCTGCGCGGGCTGGGAGACACCAACAAGTGGAACTTCCGGCAGTACCCGTATTACAACCGCCTACGGCCCAATAACGCCCCCAATGCTCCTGATGAGGCCAGAACTGTTTACAGCCTGAATTACGCGGTTCTGGATGCGGTCGCGGGCCAAGAGAACTTCCCGCAAGGACACGGCGACGCCTGGGGACACTACCTGATGGCGATCAAGGAATTCTACCGGCTGCTGCGCAACCCGAACTTCACTTGGGTGGTCACTGAGGAGACAATAAGCCTGCCCCGTGGCGGTGAGGTGCGCATGAATTACCAATACGAGCGCAGATTCGCCACCTTTGCGGCGGCAAAGGCCCGCACCGGCGCGGAACTGGTCAACCTTACTTACCGCAGCAAGTATGTGGAGAACCCCGATGGCCAGTGGCAGGGCTACCTGGACGCGAACACCAACCGCGCCTGGGGCCTCGCGGAGTGGGCTTCCCGCGCCGGCGAGGGTGCTTACTACGACTGGGTCGCCGGCAACGCGCTACTGCCGCCGGACGTGGTCGTGACGAACATTGACGAACAGCGGGTGGACCGCACCACTGTCACCGAACTGCGCGAAGTGGCGGCAGCCTTTACCACCATCCAGGAGGAGGTGGACAAGGCGGACGCGGGGCTGAATCCGCTGGGACTGTCCAAGAACGTGATCCCCTTCGACATTGACCCGGCGCAGATTGACGCTGGCAAGACCCACTTCGAGCAGATCTACGATCGCTCCGTCAAGGCCATGAACAACGCCATCGGTGTGTTCAACCGCGCCCAGACCGCCCGCCAGAAGCTTCGCGAGCAGGCCGACACCGTGCAGAAGTTTCAGACGGATGTTTACCAGCGCGAGAACGACTTCACCAACCGACTGATCGAGGTCTTCGGCTATCCCTATCCCGACGACCCGGCGTACGGCGGCAACCTGAACGTGCCGGACCTCTACCATTTCATGTATAGCGATTACTCGGACATCACCGGCGATGTGACGCCGCCCGCCGTGTCGTTCACGGTGCAGTTTGGCGACTTCGTGGTGTCACCACGCGGCGACCTAACCCGGGTGTTTACCCCGGTGGTCTATCACGTCGCTGCCAATGGCTTCGGTTTTGTGAAACCGACCTATTGGACCCGCACGCGCCGGGCACCGGGCGAAATCCAGATGTCGCACTCGGAATTGCTCCAAGCGACCGGGCGCTTCAAACGGGCGCTGACGGAATACGAGAACCTGCTCGCCCAGATTGAGGACCAAGTAGCCCTGCTGCGCGCTCAATACAACCTGAACGCGCAAGAGATCAACGTGCTCTATAGCGGGTTGGGCACACAGGAGTCGCTGAATGATTCCATCATGCGGTCGCGGATTCGCCAGTTGGCTTATCAGGCCGCCATACGCCTCATCCAACTCAAGGCTAACGCGGTTTCGGAGTCGCTGCCAAAGGTTTCGGGGTTCATCGTTGGCACATCGAGTGGCGTTATTATGGACGCAGCGGCCCCGGCGCGCGGTGCGGCCAACTTCGCTGCTACCATCGCCACTGAACTCTTGACCATCGCCGGCAACGTCGAATCCATCATCGAACTCGACTACCAGCAGGCCAAGGAATCCGCCGGCGCTCGCCAGAACATCACGCTTACCACCCTCCGCCAAGAGCAGGCCATACTACAGGCGGTGGCTCAGATCGAGCAACTCATTCGCCAGGAAGCCCTGCTGCGCCTGGAGATCTACAACCAGCAGGAAGCCGCGCAACAAGCCGCCGGTCGCTATGCCTCCACCCTTGCCAAAGGTCAGCGCCTGTTGGAGGAACGGCTGCGCTTCCGCCAACTCACCGCCAGTGACGTCCAAGGCTACCGCTACAAGGACATGGCCTTCCGCATCTTCCGCGACGAAGCCATCCAGCAATACCGCGCCCAGTTCGACCTCGCCGGGCGTTATGTCTTCATGGCGGCAGCGGCATACGACTTCGAGACGAACCTCCGCGATACCGAGACCCGCTGGAAACCCGGCGCCTCCATCCTGACAGACATCGTCCGCGCCCGCTCCATCGGCGTCATTGACGGCTCTGGCAACCCCCAGCCTGGACCCGGCGCTGGCAAACTCGGCGAAGGTGGCCTGGCCGCCGCCATGTGGAACCTCAACTACTACTGGAGCGAAAGCGCCAATCCGCTTCGCAGCCAGCTTGGCTTCAACAACGCCGCCCGCGAACAACTTAGTTTCTTTCTGCGGGCTGGTCTGTTCCGCGCGTTGACCAATGACATGGGCGACGCCAGTTGGCGGGCCTGGCTGGCCTCCCGTGTGGTCCCGGATGCCGCCGGGATTCCGGAGTTCAACCGGTATTGCAAGCCGCCGAATGAATTCGGCCTCAATGGCCAGAAAGAGCCGGCCATCGTGATCCCATTCACCAGCGCCATCAAGTATCGCCATAACTTCTTCGGCTGGCCGGAGACGGGCGGTGGTGGCAACTTCAGTTCCTCCTACTTCGCCACGAAGATCAAATCCATCGCGGTGAAGTTCATCGGCTACGACGCGATGCACCTGAACACTTCGCCCCACATCTACCTGGTGCCCGTGGGCAACGACGTGATGCTCGCCCCGATCACCACCGGGTCAGCCATCGCGCCCACTCGGGAATGGCGGATACTGGACCAGTTCCTGCCCGCGCCGCTGCCCATCACGGATGGCCGTTCGGTGTTCCCACAGGCGGGCTGGATTCCCATCGCCGAGATGGATTCGCCCGACAGCTTCCTGGACATCCGGCGCTATGCCCAGATGCGCGCCTACCACGACGGCACGCCTAACGGCACGCCCACCAATGCCGAGTTGGAGGCCTATAAGCGCCTGATCGGACGCTCCGCCTGGAACACCCGCTGGCTCCTCATCATCCTGGGCGGCGATCTGCTCGGCAGCAACCCCGACCTCGGCATCCAACGGTTCATCAATGGCTACTACGGCGACGGCGAAGGCGTCACCGACATTGAACTGAACTATTCCACCTACTCCTATCCGGGGAACTAAGCTCTAGTCCTCGACGCTGAACCAACCCGATTCAATCTATGAATAGACTCGTTCTTCTCTCTGCGCTCTATGCGTTCTTTTGTGGCCAGGCCCTGGCCCAATCCGTACCGGCGCTCATCAACTACCAGGGCCAGTTGACCGATGCCAGCGGTGCCCCGTTGCCCACGGCGGACTACGTGCTGACCTTCAGCATCTACGACGCCGACAGGGATGGTGTCCGCGTCTGGGGGCCGCAGGTGTTCGATGGTGCCAGCGGACAGGGCCACGGGCCGAAGATTCCGGTGGTCCAAGGCTTCTTCAACGTCATGCTCGGCGCGGTGGACACCAACGGCGTCTCCATCAAGGACGCCTTCAAAGCCACCAACCGCTTCGTTGAGATCAAGGTGGGCAACAACAACGCCATGACGCCGAGGCAGCAGGTTCTCAGCGCGCCGTTTGCGATCAAGGCGGAAAGTGCGGAGAAACTTACGACGCCTGGAGGCGTTTCCACGGCGGCGGTTTCAGTGGCGGGAAATGGCAATGTGGGCATTGGAACAACCAGCCCGCAAAGCCGGTTGGTCGTTGATGGTGGTGACTTGCTTATCAACAGAGGCGCGACGAGCGCAAATGAAGCGGGACAGTTAGCGATCTCCACCTACGCAAACACCAACTCGGCTCTGAAACTGGGCTACTTCTACAATCCAGGGGTCGAAGCCGCCGGTGTGCTCCAGGCGCTTGACGGCGGGCAGCCCGCAAAACTCCTGTTGAACCCAAAAGGCGGCAGCGTGGGCATCGGCACGGCCAGCCCGCAGGCGAAGCTGGACGTGAACGGGAACATTGCGATAGATGCTGGCAATGAACTACAACTTGTTTCTGGCGACAATTCCGTGTCGTCGCGCATTAAGAACCCGACGGTTGGCAGTCGCCAGATTGCTTTTCTCACTGGCGATGCCTCCTTGCAAGAACGGATGCGCATTGACGGTTCCGGCAACGTTGGCATCGGCACGGCTACCCCGACATCACTACTCAACCTGTTCGGCAACAACCCCGAACTCAAGATTCGTCAGGATCCGTCCATTTCGGGAGGCGGATCCCTTAGCATCACGGGAGCAGGGAACAACGACAACAAAGTCAGGGTCGTCATGCACGGAATAACATTGGAGAGTGCGTCCGGTGGCGGCCCTGGAAACTACTTGAGAATCGCCAACAACGACACCCACTTACGACTCGCCGGCTTTGAAGCCGACGGGAGCGCAACTATCGCCGGCACGCTGAACTTGCCTGCAAACGGTCTGAGCGCAGGCAACAACCAGCTCGTTCTTAACAACGGCAACGTTGGGATTGGAACTTCAGATCCCTCCGCCACCCTGGAAGTCAAAGGCACGGTGAAGGTGTTTGGGCAGCGGGAGAGTAGAGCCT
>CAINDV010000126.1 GCA_903847485.1 uncultured Verrucomicrobiota bacterium | reverse complement strand
CATGCGCCCGGCGAAACGCGGCTGGCCCAGCGCATACTGGTAGTTCATCACCTTGAGCCGGTTCGTCGGCGTCAGCGTCGGATCGAAATCCACGCGATAAACCATCGCGTCGTTGCGGTTGGTATCAGAGCTGGCGGCGGCGGACTCGGTGGACTGCGCGGCGCAGACGTAGAGGCGCGAGACGTTCGGGCGCAGCGGGTCCGGGATAATCACCGGAGTGTTTGCCACCATCGTGCCGGTGCCGCCGGTGTTGGCCGCCAGATAGGTGGCGATCTGGACAGGGTTCATGAAGTAATCTAGGTCTGGCTGGTCGGTGTTCGAGCCGGTACACCAGATGCCGAAGGGCATGTTCGTGTCGATGGAATCGTAGCGCATTGGGTCATCCGCCAGCGCCAGCTCGAAGGGGTCCATCGGGGCGTTCGTCATCGGGACTGGAGGCGACTGCAAGTGTGCCTCGGCGAACATCGCGCCGTTGGTCCGGTTGAAGAAGAACACGCTGCCATCAATCGTGATGCCGCCGACGTAGGCCTGGCCATTCACCAACGGCGTGAACACGAGCGAAAGAAACGGCTTCGCGAAGGCGGTGGGATCGGCGTCGTTCGTGGAGGCCACCCAAGCGCTCGTGTTCGTGTTATACACCTTGAGATGCGGCAACACCGCGCGCCAGAGAAAGGGACGATTGCCTTGGGCGTCGAGGTTAGTTTCCGTGGTGTAGCAATAAAGATACTTGCTGTCCGCCAGATACATCCGGCCGCTGGAATCCAGCGTGGCGCTGCTGGTCAGGGCGGCGGAATTGGGGCCGGCGTTGACTACGTTGGTCGGCGGAGTGGTGTGCCATAGCTCCGCTCCGTCGGACATGCGGAAAGCGCGGAGGTTCGGCGCGAGCACCTTGCCAGTGGTGACATACATCACCTCGTTCGTGCCCGCGCGAGCCACGGACCCGACGACCATCTCCACCGTCGGATTGTCCGGCTCGCGCAAGATCCAGCGCACTGTGGGCAAGTCGGGTGAGGGCAGGAACTCCGGCAGCGTGACCGGAATCCAGTCCGAATTCAGCGGATCATGATGCTGGCACGGCCAGCCTGACTGAGCGTAAGGCTCCGGCAAGAGGGCCGCTGCCGAACGGCTGCTGCCCCCAGCGCAGAACACAGCAAAGAGAAAAACCAACACCTTGACCGATGACAAAGGACTCATACTGGTAGGAAATTGCTTTCTGGACGCTTCGCGGTTTAGTTCGCGCTGGGCTGGAGGCCGGCGCTCCCACGGCAGCCCGCGCGTTCAGTGTCTCATGCGGTAGAAGCGGAGGGGCGAGTTCGTGGCGCCGGTGTCGTAATACTCCAGGATGCCGTTGGTGCGAACCATCGGCCCGAGCGAGGTCCAAATGCTCCAGTTGGTCGTGGCTTCCAGGAAGTAATTCAGATTGGTTTCACCGCTGCCGCACAGGTGGAAAGAGCGATTGGGAGCGAAGCCGCTGGTGACTATCGTGTTCAGCACCGGGGCCACGATGTTCAGCACCACCGGGCTCGAAGTGGATATCAGGCCGCCGTTGTCCGTCGCCCGGGCGGTGACGGTGTAGGTTCCCGGCCGGTTGGTTTCCCACGAAGCCACCAAGGACGATCTAACGCTGTCGGCCACCAGAACGTCATTGATGAGCAACTCCAGCTTCCTCACCTGCCCGTCGTCGCTGGCGGTCGCTGCCAGGGAGTTCGGCGCGCAGCAAGTCCAGGTGGTGTTGTTGGTGGGGTTGACCACCGAGACGTAGGGCGGACGGTTGAAGCCGCGCACGGCGATGACACGGTCTCCGCCACCGAAAGTGGAGAAGAGGAAGTCGCCGGACACCGGATCGATGACCGCGCCTTCGGCACCGGTCAGGCCCGAGATGAAGACGCTCTTGGTCTCCGGGACCGGCGCGCTGTTGGCGGTGAGTTGGAAGGCCTGGATCTCGCCCGAGCTGTAGTGGCAGACCAGCATGGAGTTGTAGTTGGAAAAGAGCACGGAACCGGGCGGCACGAAGATGAAGCCCTCTGTCCCCCCGCTAATCTGGGTCTCGAACGTCACGTTGGTCACGCCATAGGTGCCCAAGGCATCCGGCTTCAGGTCCACGGTGTAGAACTTGCCGTCGTTGTAGCCGTTAATGATGAGCCGGCCCGCGTTCGGCCAACCCGGTGGCACGAAGTTTAACCCGCCGGGTGACGCGGTGACGCCATGCGACGACAGATCAACGACCCGATCCGTTGTGATGTGGCCCGGCTTGATCTGGCCGAGTTCATTGAGAGGGTAGCGGGATAAAAACAGCACGCCGCCCGGGCCGTAGGCAACGCCGCCATCGTTGTTTGGCGCGTCGGCGAAAAGTCGCGCCGAGTCGGAAAACCCGATGATGTGGCCGTCCAAGTCGCGCTGCACTTTGATGGCAAAGAGCTGGCCGCTGGCTGTGTTGGCGCCACCCGCGATGAGTATGGTGTCGGAATCACCCGCCTTGAAAGTCATGCCCCCGTAAGGCCCCGGCACGCCAGCGGCGGCCCCGAGGTCCACCAGCGAATAGTAGGTCACATAGGGTGGGTGAAGTATGATCTGTCCGCCAACTGGGGAAGCGCAAGCCAGACCCAGTGCCAGACCGAAACTAATAACGAAGGATCTCGTTTTCATAACTAACTGATGTCGAGGTAGGGACACCGGTTGCCCGGCGCCACACTCACAGATCCCAGCGTGCAGTATTCCCGCACCGGGATCCTCAAGCTAACACGCGGTGTATCGCCCGCAGGAAGGTTGGCCAGTGTTGATCCGTCATTCTTACGGCCTCTGGTTGCCGGTGCGTGCTTCGTTAGCCGGTTCGCCCCTTTACCCGCTTCCAGACTGACGTCTTGCCACGGGCTACTATGGACGAATCCGACTCCCGGTCTGGCTTCGGGGCGTTCTTCTGATCGTTGAACTCCCCTACCCGCTTGGCCCTCGCAGTTAGACCTTTCCATATAGTTCTTTCGTTCTAAACTCTGGGGCTTTTTCGCCCCAAACTTGAGGGACTTCCACCCTCGGAGCAGCCAGACTTCATCTTGGCGCTCAGGAATTTGGTTTTTGGGTGCCCGCTTGTACTTGACGCTGCGCGGGTGAGCCAGTCACCGTGCCGCCTTCTTAAGCGTGTTCTCGAACCACACGGGACCGCCGTACTTGCCGGTGACGATCACGTCCAGGTCGCCATCGCCGTCCAAATCGGCCACCACCAGGTTCAGGCCCGAGCCGATACCCTCTTTGTACGAGATGATGTGCTTGGTCCATTCCGGCTGCGGGCCGCGCTTGGGCTTGTAATAGTAAACGCCCAGCGGTTCATTTTCACCCGGGTCGCCGCCGTTATGGGCCATGAACCGTTTGCCGGTGATGATCTCCGGCGTACCGCATCCGTCCGTGTCGGCCAGCACGATGCTGTGCACCTGGCTCCACGACTGGTCAATGATGTGCTGCTTGAACGCAGGCGATCCGCCAGCCAGGTTCTTCACTTGTTCGTACCAGAACAGGCCGTAGTCGTGGGCCGCCCCGGTAATGATGTCGTTCAAGCCGTCGCCATTGACGTCATAGACCACAATCTGGCAGGTATCAGCCACCTTGCCTTTCAGTCCGACCAAGGCCAACGGGTGCTCCTTCCACTCGCCCGCGCGTGGATCGGGAGGGGCTTCGAACCAGGCTTCCGGTCGGATGATGTCGGGCCGGCCGTCGCCGTTCACGTCGCCCACGCCGGTGCCCCAAGTCATGGTCTTACTGCTGACGATGTGCTTGACCACCTGGTTCTTGCCGTCGGCACCCTTTGCGACCTCCATCCAGAACGTTGAGGCCGTGTGCGGCAAGATGCACTTCTTCTTGCCATCGCCAACGACATCACAGAGGTCGCCGGTTTCGTAGTTGCCGCCCTCCTTTTCCAGGATCGTTTCGGGCCATTCACCGCCGCCGGGGCCGGTGTTGCGGCACCACCAGGCAGCCTTTTCGAACCAGCCACAGGAAACCACGTCCAGCAGACCGTCGCCGTCAACGTCCAGCGGCAGGTTCATGAAGTCCATGCAATAGCCCTTGCCGTTGTTATCGACCTGGCCCTTGGGACTGCGAATCTTCAGCGGCTTAAAGTCGGGCGCAAGGTACAGATAGGCCCCGGCGATGATGTCGAGCTTGCCGTCATTGTTGAAGTCGCCCACCCCGACGGCTTCGCTGCGGTAGTTGCCGATGCGATGCGTGACGAACTTCAGCGTTCCCTCTGTCGGCGTCGCGGCCGGCGCGGGTTGGGCCGTCGTGGGGGCGAGTTGTCCCGCAGCCATAGAAAGGCCCGAGACCGCCGCAACCAGGGCGGCCGTTAATGTGCGGATGGCATTCATGCGATTATTTCTCTCCAAAGGCGGCGACCTTCTATTCCGGCTCCAGAAACAATCCGAAGTCCGACCAGGCGGGCGCGACCGGCACCTGGGTCACGCGCAAACGCAGTTTGGCGGCGGTGATCTTGGCTCTCGTAGTTAGACCTTTCCATATAGTTCTTTCGTTCTAAACTCTGGGGCTGTCGCCCCAAACTTAAGGGACTTGTTACGCTCGCCCTCCGGTGTCACGCTCCCGCCGACCACGGGAGCACCCCGCAAGGCGCGCAGACGGGAGAGGTTATCCGATAAACGGACACGAATGGCAACCGTTTTTTAATCCACCCTCGGAGCAGCAGTGCATCCCCAAGTTGTCGGTGTCAAAGAACGCCCGGTGAGGGCACCCGGCCTACAGCGGCGTGCGCTCGCTGTTGTAGCAGCCGGGTGCCCCCACCCGGCGTCCCCCGAAGTAACCGACAGCTTGGGGATGCACCGCTGTTCCGTGAACAACTATGAAAATACTGGCCATTGATGACCGGGAAGACAACCTGGTCGCCGTTACCGCCATGCTGCAGAATTATGTGGCGGACTGCGAGGTGAAGACCGCCACCACCGGCATGGCCGGCCTCCAACTAGCCCTCACCTTTCAGCCCGATACTATCCTCTTGGACATCCAGATGCCCGGCCTGGACGGCTTCCAAGTCTGCCAGTTGCTCAAGAATTACTCCGTTACCCGCCATATCCCCATCATCTTCCTGACCGCCCAGAAGCCGGATGCCGCCACCCAGGTCCGGGGCCTGGGCTTGGGCGCCGATGGCTTTATTAGCAAACCCGTCGAGGCGATTGCCCTCGCGGCCCAGGTCCGCGCCATGGTGCGGATCAAGGTCGCCGAGGACGCACTGCGCGCCGACAAACAAAGCTTGGAACGCGCCGTGGCCGAACGCACCGCCGCCCTCCAAGCGGAAACGACCAAGCTCGACGCCATCTTTGACTCTTCGCCCGTTGCCATGCTGGTCCTTGATGAAAAGATGAGCGTCGTCCGGTACAACGCGGCCGCTGCCGCTCTGGCAACCGGCAACTTAGCCGTAGCTATGCCGACAGTGGTAGGGCAAGGCTCCGGCCGAGCCGCGTCCGCCGCGGGTTCCGCCGCCCCTCACCCTGGCGGCGGCCAGTCACTGAGCAATGACTCTGGACTAATTGGGGAGACGCCTTTGCCTCAAGCCCAGCACGGCTCGGCCGGAGCCTCGCCCTACCATCAACTGAATGGTAACAGCTTAGTGCCTACTCCCCCGCCGCAGCCGGGCGACGCCTTGTGCTGCGTCCACCGCACGGAGAATCCCCAGGGCTGCGGTTACGCGCCCGACTGTCGGTTCTGTCCCTTGCGCCAAGGAGTGGAGAGTGTCCTAGCCGGCGGAGCCGCCGTGCATGGGGCGGAACTGGCCATGGACTTACTCCGGGACGGTCGCCCGCAGAAGGTCTGGCTCCGGGTAGGCACCGAACCTATCTTGATCGCTGGCCTCCGGCATGTCGTCGTGGCCTTGGATGACATCACTGAGCGCAAACAGGCCGAGGCGGCGCTGCGGGAGAACGAGGAGCGGCACCGCTACATCCTTCAGACGGCGATGGATGGGTTCTGGTTGACGGACCTGGAAGGCCGCCTGCTGGAAGTCAATGAGACCTATTGCCGGATGAGTGGCTATAGCTCGCCGGAACTGCTGGCCCTGCGCGTTACCGACTTGGAGGCCACCGAGGCGGCGGCGGACACCGCCGCCCACCTCCAAAACGTTAGGGCGCAGGGTGAGGATCGTTTTGAGACCCGGCACCGGCGCAAGGATGGGAGCGTGTTCGCGGTCGAAATCAGCGTCCAATACCAACCGGCGGACGGCGGGCGGTTCGTGGCTTTTCTGCGGGACATCACCGAGCGCCAGCGGGCAGCGGCGGCGCTGACTCATTCGCACGACTTGATGCGCTACATCATTGAACATAACCGCAGTGCCATCGCGGTCCACGACCGGGACTTGAAGTATGTCTATGTGAGCCAGCGCTACCTGCAAGACTACCAGGTCAAAGAAAAGGATGTCATCGGGAAACACCACTATGAGGTCTTTCCCGATTTGCCTCAGAAGTGGCGAGCGGTTCACCAGAAGGCGCTGGCTGGGGAGATTTCCCGCGCCGAGGACGATCCCTATGTGCGGGCAGACGGCACGGTGGATTGGACCCGCTGGGAATGTCGGCCTTGGTATGAAGCGGATGGCTCCATCGGCGGAATCATCATTTACACGGAAGTCATCACGGAGCGCAAGCGGGCGGAGGAGGCGCTGCGCCAGCAGGCCGAGGAACTCCGCGTCCGCAACGACCGGCTGAACCGTTTTAACCAGGTCGCTGTCGGGCGCGAACTGCGGATGATTGAACTGAAGCGCGAAGTGAATGAGTTATGCGGGAAGTTAGGCGAGACGCCCCGCCACCGGATCGTGGAAACCGCGCCGACCCCGCCAGCAGCACCGGAGACTCAAGTATGAATCCACCAACTAACCAACCTTTCGTCGGCGAGGAAGTCTATCGGCGCTATCTGGACGGCCATGAACCGCTCGCGGAGCGCCGACATTTTTGTCGGCTTGGACGCGGGCGAACGGCGGAGCGGACAGCCGCACATCCCCCCAGCGCACAGGAATGTCCGCGCTCCGACCGCCGGGCGGTTACTCATCGCAGTCACTTAGCCTAGCCTTCAACTTTCTGAGTTAAAATATGAATTCACCAACTAACCAACCTTTCGCCGGCGAGGAAGTCTATCGGCGCTATCTGGACGGCCTGTTGACTAATGACCGCCAGCAGTGCCGGGTAAGTTTCCAGCAATGGCTGGAGTCCCAGGCCGAGTTGCGCAATCTATATGAGGACTTAGTGCAGCGCTCGCTTTACGAAGTGGGTGACCTTTGGGAACGGGGGAAGATTTCCGTGGCCACGGAGCACCTGGCCACGGCGATTACCGAGAGTCTGTTGAACCTGACTTACCCCCGGCTCTTCGCCCAGCCGCGCCTGGGCAAGACCGCCGTGGTAACCTCCACGGCCAACGAATATCACCAACTCGGCGCTAAGATGGTGGCCGACCTCTTCGAGTTACACGGCTGGCGCGGTTATTTCCTCGGTGCTAACACGCCCCAAGGAGATTTGCTGGGGCTAATCCGGGAGAAACGCCCGGATGTCGTGGCGCTGTCGCTGACGGTGTATTTCAACTTGGAGTCACTCTTGCAGACGGCGGCCGCGATCCGGGCCGAGTTCCCGGCGGTGCCTATCCTCGTCGGCGGACAAGCGTTCCGCTGGGGCGGACGGGAGCGAGTCGAAAGTCTGCCCGGCGTGCGTTGCCTGGCTTCCTTGGGTGAACTGGAGTCTTGGATTAAGTCCCATGAACATTCAAGGTAAACCTATCCATGCCGTAGGACAGGCGTCGCGCCTGTCTCTGACATCGTCTCCCAGCGGTCTGGCCAAAGGAATGTTGAGTTCGAGTCGTGCTCACCTTTTAGTGAGGCTGGGGAAGGAAGATGGAGACAGGCGCGACGCCTGTCCTACGCGGTGGGCCGCGCCCTCGCATACTTTCGCTACTGCCTGGATACGGCTAAGGGATAACCAGATTAGTCCCATCTTGAACGCGAACTAGAATATGGACAGTAAGAACTATGTTTAACAACCCTGCCAGCGCCGAGGCTATGCGTGCCTATGTCTGGGAGACGGCACCCGTGCTGGCGCTCTATCTTGACGCCAACCTTTGTGTGACGGACGCCAACGCCCAAGCGCGCCAAGTGTTGCGCGGCGAGGTTATAGGTCGCCCGCTGGCGGAACAGCTCGTGGATTTCACCGGCACGCTCGATCTGCCGGGACTTATCCGGCAAAGTGGCATGGTGCATCGGCTCACGCTGAGCACCGCGGCGGGAATGCCCGAAACGCTCGGCTTCCGGTTCTTTCCTTGGCCCGACGGGACGCTGGCGCTCGGGAGTCTCGACTTCCAGGAGCAACAGAACCTACGCGACGAGGCGCTGGGGTTGAACCGGGAGTTGAATAACCTAACGCGGCAGTTACACCAGGCCAATGCGGAACTACGCGAGTTGAACGAACTTAAGAACCGCTTCATCGGCATGGCGGCGCACGACCTACGCAAGCCCGTCGGAGTGATCATGACTTACAGTGAGTTTGTGCTCGACGAAGCCAGTGACCGTCTCGACGAGGAGCAACGGGGATTTCTGCGCGCCAGCCTAAGTGCCGCCGTGGGCATGAAGCGGCTGATTGATAACTTCCTCGATGTCTCGGTGATAGAGTCGGGACGCTTGCGGTTGGAGCGGTCGCGCACGGCGGTGGCGGAAATTGTGGCGGGCGTGTTACCGCTGGTCCGCCTGGTCGCCGCCCGGAAGAAGGTCGAATTGCTGACGGAAGCGGGCGAGGACGAGCGTCCCCTGGCCGTGGATGTCGCCAAGCTCCAGCAGGTGCTGGCCAACCTATTGAGTAATGCCATTGAGCACTCGCGAGCCGGCCAGCGCGTCTGGCTGGTGGCACGCCGGGACGCCGGGGGATTACTCTTCTCGGTGCGGGACGAAGGTTCCGGCATTGCGCCGGAGGACCAGCCACGGCTCTTTGCCCCGTTCGCCCGCGCCGGCACCCGCAAGACCGCCGGCGAACGCAGTGTCGGCCTGGGTCTGGCTATCGCGCGGTTGGTGGTGGAAGCTCATGGTGGGCGCATCTGGGTGGAGAGTATTCCCGGCCAGGGCGCCACCTTCTTTGTAAGTCTGCCGCTGGTGACCTGTGGCGAACAATCATGAGCCCCGAGCGCCAATTGCGAGTCCCGATAGGAGCCGCCGTGAGGAGGCTCAAGGCCCCACGCTATGAGAGCCTCCCGATGAACCGGCGCTTCGTAGCGGCGTCTCGGCAGAGCGCCGCCAT
>CAINDV010000125.1 GCA_903847485.1 uncultured Verrucomicrobiota bacterium | reverse complement strand
TCTCGCCCGTGTGTTTCGGTTCGCACGGGCGAGACGCCCGTGCCACTACGGACGGACGTCAGCACGCACCAGCAAAACTGCCGGGCGCCGGTGGTCTTGCCCGCGCCGGGATCGCCGAGCAGAAGGACGCCGCGATGCTCGAAGCGCGCGGCCCATTTGAAGATGTCGCTGAGTTGGACGTTTTCCTCGACGTGCTCACGCTGGCGCAAGGCTTTCTCATCGAAGTGCAGTTCGCGGTCGCACTTGAGGTCGCGGGCGACGACGACGTTGAGCGGGATGTAGGCTTGCTGGATGGGCAGTTCAATCTGCACGCCCTGCCCGAGGCCGATGAGCTGGAGCTTGGCGGTGGCGAGTTCCAGGCGGCGGAGGTATTCGAGGATGGCGGGGGAGAGCGACGGGACACTGGGCTTGGCTCCGCGCGGCTTCCGTCCCGATTTGGCCGCCGGCTCGGGGTCCGGCCGCGGGGCGGTCGGTGCCAAGCGGCGGAGGAATCCCGCCAAGTCTGCGTGCTGTTCGCCGTAGGACAAAACGACGACACGTTCTTCCGGGGTATGCTGCTGGTGGAGTTGGGCAACTTCGCTGGCAAGAGCGAGGCGGTAGTGGCGGGCTTCGTTGCTGGCGTTGACTTCGCGAAGCCAGGAGCGGAAGGGCTGGAAGTTCGGGTCGGAAAGCCCGTCGCCACAGCCAACGAAGAGGAGGCTCTGCGTCATGGCCAGCGCCCGGACGACGGCTTGGGCGTGAGCGTCCTGCCGGACTTGCTCGTAGGCTCGGATGCCGAGCACCACGGATTCCGGCTCGTCCCAGTGGCCGTGGAAGTGGAGGATGGCTTGCTCCTCGCCGCGTAGAACCCGGAAGAACTTGGATTGGTCGCGCCAAGTTGCGGCTGACAGCCGGGTTACGCACTCGAGCAGGCCGTCGTAGTTCGTGGTAGCAAGGGGAACTTGCAGGTCGCGCAGAGCTTCCAGGACAGCGAGGTCGCGGATTGGGAGTGCGCCGACGGTTTCGCGAAGCCATCGGCTAAACTCACCGCCGGTGGGCGCTTGGAGTTTGCGTGAGATTTTCTCCGCCGCCGAGAGCATGTCGTCGAGGTCGCTGGAGGTGATTTCACCGATGAGCCGCTTCTCCCATTCGGCGTCGAGGCTGGGGTTCAGTTCGCGGCAGTGCGCTGCGCCAAGCTTGAGCAATCCCGGCCAGGAAGCGGCGGGGGCGTTCTTGGTGGCGGCGATGGAAACGCCGGAGCCGACGACGACGAGGAGACGGCGGTCGGCGATCAGGTTGCGAAGGTCAGTTTCCAGCCCGTTAGCCATAACGGCGGCAGGATAGGCGGCGGGCGGCGGAAGGGAAATCCCTTTCTGCCCGGCGGCTGCGGCGCAGTGTCGCGTATAGAGCTTGCCAATTGCGCATTTCTCTTTAGATTGCCCGCTCTTTCAGCACGAAATTTATGTATTCTGACATTTTGAATCCCTTGCTCGCCATGGGCCAACCCCCGGCGGCTGGGCAACAGCCCGCGCCCTGGTACTTCCAGGTCGTCCCCTTCGTGGTGCTGATCGTGGTGTTTTACGTCGCCATGATCCGGCCCCAACAGAAGAAGGCCAAGGACCACTCCCGCCTCATGTCGAATATCAAGTCCGGCGATGAAGTGCTCACCAGCGGCGGCGTCATCGGCACGATCATCACCGTCAAGGAACGCTCCGTCATGCTCCGCACCGCCGACAGCAAAATGGAACTCCTCAAATCCGCCATCGCCGAGATCACCAATCGGAACGACAACTCCAAATCCTGATTTTTTCAAACCATGCGCAACCGTACTTTTTGGGCCACCAGCGTCGTCATCCTGCTGGTCTGGTCGTTCTATAATTTCCTGCCCGCCAACAGCAAGGATCTGACGCTGGAATTCCAGCAGCGCATCCCGCCTTCCAAGCGCGACGCAGCTTACACGAACATCACGGCGCGGCTCGCGGAGTTGCGCAAGACCAATCCCGACCGCCAGTTTGGCAACCTCCTGGAGGCCATCGGTACCAACGACATCACGCGCTATTTCACCCTGCCCGAGGCCGCACGGCAGGTGGATTCCACGCGTTACATCCTGAACCGGCTGCAGCGGGAGGGCGCGGGCAAGGTCCGCCTCGGCCTTGACCTCCAGGGCGGCACCTCCTTCCTTGTGGCCATGCAGACCAACACGCTGGCCATGACGGATACCAACGATGTGGTGCAGGAGTTCAAGCAGGAGAAAGCGCTGTCCCAGGCGGTCGAAGTTCTGCGTCGGCGCGTGGACAAGTTCGGCGTCGCCGAGCCGATCATCCAACCGGCGGGCCGCGATCGCA
Organism: uncultured Verrucomicrobiota bacterium; assembly: GCA_903847485.1. Taxonomy (GTDB): domain Bacteria; phylum Verrucomicrobiota; class Verrucomicrobiia; order Limisphaerales; family JAJXZI01; genus CAINDV01. The sequence continues at coordinate 6,238 of CAINDV010000125.1, read as the reverse complement.
TTCTCATCCAGCTTCCCGGCCTCGCCGAAGAGGACAAGCAGCGTGCCATGGCCAACATCCAGAAGGCCGCCTTCCTGGAATTCCGCCTCGTGCATCCCGACAGCGAGAATCAGCTCAAATCCGGCATGATTGAGCCGGGCTACGAAATCATGAAGGAAGAGCGCAAGACGCCCGAAGGCGGTGTCCGCGTGGAAACCTACCTGGTGCAGCGGAAACCCGTGCGCGGCCTCACCGGCAAATACGTCACCCGCGCCATGGCGGATCGCGACAACCTGACGGGCCAGCCCAACATCCGCTTCGAGATGAACAGCGAGGGTGCCCGGCTCTTCGGCGATATTACCGAACAGAACATCGGTCGCCAACTGGCCATCGTGCTCGACGGCGCGCTTTATTCCGCGCCGGTCATCCGTTCGGCGATCATGGGCGGCTCCGGCGTGATTGAAGGTGATTTCACCATCGCCCAGGCGCAGGAACTGGCGGCCGTGCTGGAAAACCCGCTGGAAGCCCCGGTGAAGATCATCGAATCCCGCGAAGTGGACCCGTCGCTCGGCAAGGACTCCATTCGCAGCGGTATCAATGCGTCGTTGATTGGTGTGGTGGCGGTGGCCGCGTTCATGTTGATCTACTACCTGACCGGCGGCGTGATCGCGAACATCGCGCTGGCCATGAACATCGTGATCCTGCTGGGGGTGGTTTGCTACGTCCGCACGACGCTGACCTTACCCGGCATCGCGGGTATCGTGCTGACCATCGGCATGGCGGTGGACGCCAACGTGCTGATTTTCGAGCGCATCCGGGAGGAGTTGGCGGCAGGCAAGTCATTACGCGGCGCGGTGGCCGCCGGCTACGGCAAGGCCTTCGGCACCATTTTCGACTCGAACCTCACCACGCTGATCTCGTCGGTGATTCTGATCTTCATGGGCAGCGGTCCCGTGAAGGGCTTCGGCGTGGCCCTCACCATCGGCATCACCGTCAGCATGTTCACCTCCCTCGTGGCGACCCGGCTCATCCTCGACTTCCTGATTGAGCGCGGCATGGTCAAGTCGCTGCCTATGCTGCACCTAGTGAAAGGCGCGAAATTCGACTTTATGAAATGGGCCATCCCGGCCGCCGTCGCCTCGTGGTCGCTGATCCTTATCGGCAACGGCTACGGACTGTATCGCGGCCATGCGGTGTTCGGGCCGGACTTTGCGGGCGGCGACCAGCAGGTCTATGCCTTCACCCAAACGCTGGATAAAACGCAGGAGGACGCCATGCTGGCCAACGTGCGTAAGACGATCACCGCACTGAAGGTTGGCGATCCCTCCGTGCAAGTGCAGAAAGACATCGTCACCGGCGTGGAAACCCTGCGCGTCATCACCGCCTTCAACACGGCGGACTCGGTGTTCAAAGCCCTCCAGGAGCAGGTGCCCCAGGCTAAATTCAAGACGCTCTCCGTGGACCGCGTCGGCCCGACGGTCGGGGCGGAAATCGCGAAGACCGCCGTGCTGGCGGCGTTGCTGGCCCTGTTCGGCATCCTGGTCTATGTCGCCTTCCGCTACGAGTTCTCCTTCGCCGTCGGTGCCGTGGTAGCGATCATCCACGACATCCTGATGACGCTGGGGTGGTTCTTCCTCAGCGGCCGCGAGCTAAGCGCGCCGATCGTGGCGGCGGTGCTGACGATCATCGGCTTCTCTATCAACGACACGATCGTGATCTTCGACCGCATCCGCGAAGATTTGAAACTGGGCGTGCGCGGCACGTTCCGGGAAGTGATGAACCAAGCGCTCAACCAAACCCTGAGCCGCACAATCATCACCTCCGGCACGGTGTTTCTGGCCACCATGTCGCTCTACCTCTTCGGCGGCGGCGTGGTGAACGACTTCGCCTTCACTTTCCTGGTGGGCATCATCACCGGCACCTACTCGTCCATCTACATCGCCAGCGGCCTAGTGCTCTGGTGGCACAAGGGCCAGCGCCCCACGCTTGGCCAGTCCGTGGCGGCGGCACCGCTCGCCCCCGGCATGGAAGCCGCGCCGGCCAAGCCCTGACCGGCCCTCCCCGAAATGCTTGCAGTGCTGACTCCCAGTCTCTGGCACTGGTCCGCCTTTTTAGCTTGTGTCTTGGTGTTCTTGGCGCTGGACCTCGGCGTCTTCCACCGGCACGCCCACGTCGTCAAGTTTCGCGAGGCCATCACTTGGACGGCCGTCTGGGTTTCGCTGGCGCTGCTCTTTGGCTTCGTCCTGGCTCCGCACACCGTCGCAGGCTGGGAGCGCCCGGAGACGGTCGAGTTTCTCACCGGTTACATCGTGGAGCTTTCGCTCTCGATGGACAACGTCTTCGTCATTGCGCTGCTCTTCACCTACTTCCGCGTCCCCGCCCGTTACCAGCACCGCGTTCTCTTCTGGGGCATCCTCGGTGCGCTGGTCATGCGCGGCGTGATGATCGGTGCCGGCGCGGCGCTGATCAGCCGCTTCCAATGGACGCTCTACCTCTTCGGCCTGTTCCTCGTCGTGACCGCCATTAAGATGCTGGTGGTGGCCGAAGAGGGCGTGCATCCGGAGAAGAATCCCGTCATCCGCCTCGCCCGGAAACTCTTCCCCGTCGCCCCGGATTTCGACGGCCAGAAGTTCACCACCCGCCTCAATGGTCGGCTGGCCCTGACGCCGCTGGCACTGGTGCTGGTGGTGGTGGAGACCACCGACCTCATCTTCGCGGTGGATTCCATCCCGGCCATCTTCGCCATCACGGACAAGCCTTTCATCATTTTCACCTCGAACGTCTTCGCCATCCTCGGCCTGCGCTCGCTCTACTTTGCGCTGGCCGGGGCCATGCAATACTTCCGTTACCTCAAGGTCGGCCTGGCCTGTGTCCTCGCTTTTGTCGGCCTCAAGATGCTGCTGGACCCGCACGGTGAGGCTAGGTATTTCTGGCAACTGAAGCTCTCCTCCGGCGTCTCGCTGGCCGTGGTCGGGGGCATCCTGCTCCTCGCCATGACGGCCTCGATGCTCGCGGGTTGGCGGGAAAAACGCGCCGCCCGCCGGGCTTGACGGTAGTGGCGCAGACGTCCTGCCTGCGAACGTCCCTACCGGCGTCTCGCCGGTCGAACGGCAACCGGGACGGTTGCCGGGACAATGGCAACCGAGGACGGCTGCCCCAGTACGCGCCGAAGTAGTTTGAGGCGTTCCAGACGCTGCTGGCCGCGCTCAGATGGACGGAAGAGCAAAGTCAAAAGGAGAGCGTCCATCCGAAAAGCCCACGCCGCCCGAGGGGCCGCCCAACTCCGCTTCCGCTTTCGTTTCCAGCGCCGGGTTAGGGTTTCATTTCATCCTTCACCCTTCAGCCTTTATCCTTTATCCTTTCCCCTTTGGCACCCATGAAATACCACTGGTCCCTCGCCCCGCCGCAGCCGCTGCTGGCGGAACAACTGGCCCAAACGCTCGGGCTTTCGCCGCTGCTCGCCCAGTGCCTGCTCAACCGCGGCGTCAGCGATCCCGCGCGCATCTCCGACTTCCTGGAACCGCGCCTCAAGCAACTCGCCGACCCGTTCCTGTTGCCCAACATGGACGCCGCCGTCACGCGCCTCCTCCGTGCCCGCGAACAAGGCGAACGGCTCGTCATCTTCGGCGACTACGATGTGGACGGCGTGGCCTCCACCGCGTTGTTGCTGGAAGTCCTGCGCCACCTCGGACTGACCGCCGATTTTTACCTGCCGCACCGCTTGGAGGAAGGCTACGGCCTGAGCCAGGGCGGCGTAGAGCATTGCTTTAAGAAATTCCCCGTGTCGCTTCTGGTCGCCGTAGACTGCGGTTCCACGGCGGTTGCCAGCATTGCCTGGCTGCGGGAACGCGGCGTGGACGTGCTCGTGCTCGATCACCACCAGTGCTCCGACCCACTCCCGGCGGCCGTCGCCATCGTTAATCCGCAGTTGGCAGTCGGGGCGGGCGGATCGGAGGCTGGTCCCAGGTTCACCGAACTCTGCTCCGCCGGCCTGGCCTTCAAACTCGCCCACGCCCTCCTCATCCGCGGTCGCCAACTCGGCTTGCCTGAAGCCGCTGACTTCGATCTCCGTCCGCTGCTTGATCTCGTCGCGCTCGCCACCATCGCGGACATCGTCCCGCTCTCCGGCGAGAACCGCATCCTGACCACCGCCGGTCTCGAACGCCTCAGCACCACCAATCGCCCCGGCCTGGTCGCCCTGAAGCAAGTCGCACAAGCGCCGCGAATCATCGGCACTTACGAAGCCGCCTTCCTGCTCGGCCCGCGCCTGAACGCCGCCGGCCGGTTGGAGACCGCCGAGGAATCCCTGCAATTGCTCCTCGCGCCCACACTCGAAACCGCACTGGCCCTGGCTCACAACCTCGACGCCCGCAATAGCGAGCGGCAGCAGATCGAGCGCACCATCTCTGATGAAGTCATCGGCGCCGTGCGCGCCCGCTTCAAACCGGAGACTGATTTCGTCATCGTCGAAGGCCAGTTGCGCTGGCACATCGGCGTCGTCGGCATCGTCGCCTCGCGCGTGCTTCAGCAATTCCACCGGCCCACGATCATCATCGGCGGCGACGGCGCGCACTGGCGCGGCTCCGGCCGCAGTATCGAAGGCTTCGACCTCGCCGCCGCGCTGCGCCAGTGCGACGACCTCCTCATCCGCCACGGCGGCCACGCGATGGCCGCCGGCGTGACGGTGCATCCGGACAACCTCGACGCGCTCCGCGAGCGACTGAACCGCCTCGCCCGTGAATCGCTCCAGCCCGATCAATTCCAACCCCGGCTGCGCCTCGACGCCGAGGCCCCGATCGCCGACATCACCTTCGCCCGCTTGGCCGAACTGGACCGCCTGAAACCTTTTGGTCCGGCCAATCCCAGCGTCCACCTGCTGGCCCGGGGCGTCACGCACAACAAACCGCTTCAGCGCATGGGCCGGGAAAACCGGCATGTGAAGATGTGGCTGAACTCCGGACGCGAGGGCGTCGCGACCATCGATGCCGTCTGGTGGGCCGCGGGAGATGGGGAGTTGCCGGTCGGACGGTTCGACCTCGCCTACACGCCGCAGCTCAACGTCTTCAAAGGTTGCCGCAGCATCCAGCTCAAGGTCCTCGGCTGGCGCCCGGCGGAATAGCCGGCCACCGCCTAGCGCGAATCCAAAAGTCAAATTGCCCGCAGCCGGCTGATTTCCTGAAAAGGTTGGACTTGCAGAAGGAGAAAGTTGCGGCGCTGGTCGGTGACTCGAATTTCCGCCGCCGCCAGGTTGCGTGCAAGCTTGCCAGTCCGCCACGACTTGCCAACATCCCGCCGTGAACAAACCGCTCGCCTTAATCTGCTACGAGCATTTGATGCCCGGCAGCCAGTTGGTCAACCGGCTGCAAGACTTGGGTTATCGCGTCCAGGCGGTCGCCGATGCCGACGCGCTGGTGGCCACCGCCGCCAGTGCCGGGGCGCTCGTGGCCTTTGTGGATCTGGCCTCGTCGCACACCGACCTGAGCGCTGCCATCGCCCGCTTGCGCCATGCTCCGACCACCGAACACCTGCCGATCGTGGCCTTCTGTGAGGAGCGGGAAACCGCGCTTCAGACCGCCGCCAGTCAGGCGGGCGCGACGCTGGTGGTTTCCGGCACGGCACTGCTGCAACACTTGAAGCCGCTGCTCGACCGCGCGCTGACGGTGGATTGAGCCTCTACCGCCAAAGAGCGAGCAACCGGTCAAGTTGGGCGACCAACGGACAATTTGCCCCCGCCTTCGCACGCGGATGCGAAAGTGGAGACGTTGCCAGGTGTGCGCCTGAAGATCGAATCGGTGGCTGCTGTTGCACCAAAACCAATTCCGCGAGTCAGGTCGGGGAAAATATCGAATATGTCGGCACTCGTCCTGCGTGCGACTGTCGCCACCTCTTGAAGTCAATCGCGGTCGGATCGAGGTAAACCGAGCCGTCGCGCAGCTTGGTCGTGCCGACCAGCGTGGTGTTGTAAGTCTCGGTTCGGCGACTGCCGGTCGTAGCGTTCACCTTGCTTCCAACATAGGTCCAATCCGAATCGGATTGCGTGTGGCCGTTTAGAATTGCGGCCATGATATGCACGAACCTTACTACGCCTGTGTCTGGAGCGATTGTGAAGCAGGCGATCAAGCACGGCATTTTCATATGCATCGGGAGTGGGCCCTAACCACAGGGCTCGCACTTTTTGCTAGACCCATCCCGTGTTTTCGAGTGAAATGGGCTGGGATGAAACCACTATCTGTTGCCTGCCCAGCCTTTACCGCTGACC
>CAINDV010000124.1 GCA_903847485.1 uncultured Verrucomicrobiota bacterium | reverse complement strand
GGCGAATTCATCGCGACCCATCCCTAACACTGCCTGCATCATCCGTGGATCGCTCAACAGTCTTTCCAGTTCCATGCCCTTTCTACTACCACAGCGTGGCTATTGCACAACAAGTTTATAGAATCAATTATTTACAGGTGACAGCCAGATCTCCTATCAGGTGTGTCTAAGATTATGCGCAAACTGTTCTCTTTTTGTTCTCTGTGTTCTTTGCAGTTAATCAACTGCTCTATCTAGGATAAAACGCTGGCGGGGGCCAGAGTGGGCGACAGCCACATGAGCCTGATCCACACCTGCGAACTCAACGCCAGCAATCCCTTCGACTACCTCACGGCCCTGGAGCACCACTCACAGGCGGTGACCCAGGCACCGAGCGAATGGTTTCCTTGGAATTACCGCCAGACGCTCGCCGTAGCCGGCAGTGGGTAATCAGTCCCGCTCCGTCCTTCCGCACCGCTTTTTGAGGACTACACACGTTCACCGAAGCAACACGGCGATTTCCGGGAGGGTCTTGATGCCCTTGATGGCTTCCAAGGCCACGCGGGCCTTGAATTTGGGATCGTGTCGCTTTCGTTTTGCTTTCATGGTGTGTGTTCAGGTTGGGGTTACACCCCTTCCGCGCACACCTCAATCAGAGCTTAGCCCCTGGCCCGATTTTCGGGGTCCACCTCACGCTGAGCTTGGGTCGTCAGAGTGAAGGAATGATCGCTGGCATCGGCCCTGACAACCATTAAAGCCCCGCTGGCGAACGGAAAAGGCCGGCTCCCGTCGGGCGGGAGCCGGCCTTGGCAGGCGGACTAAGTCGCGGTCAAATCTTCTTCGGCATGGCCGTCCAAGCTCCCTTCTTCTGGCCGCTCTTGACGCAGCTTTCGATGAAGGCGATACCCATCCAGCCGTCTTCGATGTTCGCGTACTTCGCGCCGTCGCAGGTGAACTTCTCGCCGGCTTTCCACTTGCGCACGTCGGCCTCGAAGCAGCGGTGCAGCCGCGCAAAGGCGTCGTGGAAGGCCTCGCCGTGGCCCGCCGGAATGGTCGGCTCCGCCATAAGATCGGCCGGCATGTCCTTGGGCAGGAAGCCGTCGCCGGGGCTGACCGCGCCGCGGGAATAAACCATGTCCGGTTTGCCCGGCAGGCAGATAATCAGGCTTTCGGGTTCTTCCTGACGCCAACGCAACGTGCCCTTAGTGCCGGCGATGACAATGCCGAGATCGTTCTTGTGACCGATGCAAATCTGCGACGCCCGCACCAGGGCCTTGCCGCCGTTGCTAAGTTGGCAGTAGATGGTGAAGTGATCGTCCAGCGCGCGGCCTAGGACGAAGGTTTCCAGTTGGGCGGATACTTGCGTGACATCTAAGCCGGTAACATAGCGGAGTTGCATCAGGGCATGAGTGCCAATGTCGCCGCCGCAACCGGAGCCGCCGGCGCGCTTGGGATCCACGCGCCAGGTGGCTTGCTGCTGGCCGGTGGCTTCGAGCTTCGTGGCGAGCCATCCCTGGATGTAATAGCTGTCCACCCAGCGCACGTCGCCAAGCAACCCGGCCTGGACTATGTAGCGCGACAGTCGGCTGGTCCAGTGACCGAGGTAGGTGTGGGCGACGCCGAAGGGGATGTTGTATTTCCGCACGGCCTTTACCAACTCCTTGGCTTCCGTGAGATTCAGGCACAGCGGCTTCTCGCAGAACACCGGGATGCCCGCCTTGAGGGCCTTCATAGCCGGGTCGAAGTGAACGAAGTTTGGCGTGACGATGAGGATATAGTCCAGGCGCTGGTCCTCGGTCAGGGTCTTCTGCGCGGCGATCATGTCGTCGTAGGAGCCATAGCCCGTGATGGGGAAGGGCCAGTTGGCGGCTTCTTCCAGCGCAACCTTGGGATCGGGGAACAGTGCGCCGGCGGTGACGCGCCGGGTGCCGTCGAAGTGGATTGCTTTTTGATGAGGCTGGACGATGAAGGCACCTTTGCCGCCGCCGACCAGACCGACATTGAGAGGTCTTGGAGCCATAGGATGGTATGTGTTATTAAGTTACTAAGTTACCGGTTTGTTGTCAGCGCAAGTCCGGAGGACTCCCGCCGCAAATGTGCTCCAAGCTAAACCAAGCCAAAACCGCGTCGCAAGTCTTTTCGGGGCGCATCCGTGGACGCATCGCTGAAATGCCCCTGGCTGGGGAGAGTCCAAGATTGCTGGGGCGCGGCGGCGGCTCAGCCATCCTGACCGGCAGCTTGGGCTGGAATAGACGCGAGATCCCTCTCCACCACGCCTTTTCCCGCAGCTGTGACTTACGGACACGCAACTCGTGCCGGGGTTCAATCAGCTTCGGCGCTTTCGCCGGGCTTCATCCCCGGATGTGCCACCACTCCGCGCTTGGAGGCGGCGATGAAAGCCAGCATTCGCTGGGCAGGGACGCCGGGGAAGCGCCCGAGCGCCTCGGCCGCCGCCGCGCGCAAAGGCCGGCCATCGAGAAACAGGAAGCGGTAGAGCTGCTTGAGCTCCAGCCGTTCCGCAGGCGAGAAGCCAGCGCGGCGCAGCCCGACAGTGTTCAACCCGCAGATGCCGTTGTCGCCGCGCGCCACGGTGAACGGTGCCAGATCTTTGCTGATGGCCGAGCCGCCCTGCATCATCGCCAGCGTGCCCACACGCGTAAACTGATGCACCAGGCAGTTGCCGGAGAGGAAAGCGCGGTCATCCACCCAGGCGTGGCCGCCGAGCGTGGCGCCGTTGGCCATCATCACCCAGTCGCCGAGATGGCAGTTGTGGGCAATATGGGCATGGGCCATGTAAAAGCCGTGCGCGCCGATGACGGTGTCCTCTTCCAGCTTGTTCGAACGGTGAACGGTTACGTGTTCGCGGAAAATGTTGTGGTCGCCGATGCGCAAGCGCGTCGGAGCGTCCTTGTATTTCAGGTCCTGCGGCGCGTCACCGATCACGGCGCCGGTGTGGAAGACGTTGTCCGTGCCGACCGTCGTCACGCCAGTCAGATGAACGAACGGCCCCACGCGGCAGCGCGGACCCAGCGTCACCTGAGCCTCAATCACCGCGTAAGGCCCAACCTCGACCGAAGCGTCGAGCGTCGCGCCGGGATGGATAATTGCCGTCGGATGAATCATGCGGGAAAAGGTGCGTCAACCGGGGCCATTGCCAAGAAATTTCGGCGAGGGTGTCGTGAGGATTTCAAAGGCGAACAAAAGCGTGCGAGCAAAGGCGGACAGAATTATTGGGCGCGGATTTGCAGGAGGAGGGCGGGGCGTTCTCCGGCTTTTGGTTCGTGGGCGAGGATGCTGATGGTGCCGTTGGGC
>CAINDV010000123.1 GCA_903847485.1 uncultured Verrucomicrobiota bacterium | reverse complement strand
GAACGGGGACTGCGGGACTACGAACAGAAGTACGAAGCAAGTCAGCGACGCCTGCTCGGCAAGCTGGCCGCCCAACACGGTTTCAAGCTCGTCTCCGAACCCTCGCTGGCGATGCAACCATCGGTCTAGTCGCCCCAACGCATGTCCCGCCAACCTGAAAAATTGCCCGACGCAAGAGCTGCCCCGAGCGCTGGAACCGAGATCAGCCCTGGCAGGTTCATGGGCAGAATTGCTGCGCATTATCCGCGTGAAATATTCTTCCGCCTGCGGCAGACTCTCTTCGACACCACCATGAACAAACTCATCACTCTGCTCACTCTGGCGCTGGCGACGGCGCTTCCGACCACCACCCCCGCGGCTCCCGGCGCGCTCAGCGTCAAGGCCGTCAACCCACTGGCCATCGCCCGGCCCGGCCAGACGATCGAACTGTCGGCCAAGGATATCGCGCCGCTGGAGGCCAAAGCCCTCAACCTCATTCACGTCAAGGACGCCAGCGGGAAGGAAGTCCTCTGCCAGGCGGTGGACACTGACTTCGACGCGTTGCGCAAGCCGGATGTCCTGATCTTCCAAGCCGACTTCGCGCCGAACGAGGCGAAGACTTTCACCGTCTCGGTGGGTGCCAAACAGGTTTTCGCCAAGGAGCAGTTTCGGGCGCACGGCCGCTTCGTGCGGGAGCGTTTCGACGACTTTGCCTGGGAAAATGACCGTATCGCCCACCGGACCTACGGCCAGGGACTCGAAACCTGGGCCGGCGAACCGCTTACCAGCAGCACCATTGACATCTGGTCCAAGCGCGTGCCGCAGATGGTGATTAACGACTGGTATCTCACGGACAACTACCACGCCGACACCGGCACCGGTGCGGACTTCTACGCCGCCGGCCTGAGCCGCGGCTGCGGCGGCAACGGCCTGTGGGCCGACGGCAAGCTCTGGGTTTCGCGCAACTTCGTGAACTCGCGCGTACTCGCCAACGGCCCGATCCGCGTCTGCTTCGAATTGGTCTATGATGCCTTCGACGTCAACGGCGCGAAGGTTTCCGAGGTCAAACGCATCACGCTCGATGCCGGCAGCAACCTCGATCACTTTCAAAGTTTCTACCAACCGCCCGCCGGTGCCGGCCCGCTGATCTCCGCCGTTGGCCTCAAGAAAGTCGCCGGAGAGGAAAGGACCTTCAACGCCGAACTCGGCTGGATGGGCGTTTGGGAAAAGGTTGAGAAAAACCAGGGAATGCAAGGCCTCGCCATCGTCGTGCCGCCCGCCTCCCTCGCCGGCGGAGCGCAGGACAAGCTCAACAACCTCCTGCTCGTCAAAGCCACTCCCGGCAACACCGTGTCCTACTGGGCCGGCTTCACTTGGGAAAAGGCCGGACAGTTTGCCGATTTCGCCGCTTGGAGGAAGTATCTCGACGAATTCGCCCAAGGCCTGGCGTCACCGATCCAAGTCAGTGTCGCGGCACAGTGATCTGGAACTCAGCGAATGGAGTTTTTCCTATGAACCCTGTTTGTCACCCCATCGAGGAACATCGCGGTTGCCTGCGCCCACCGATACTTCCGACTCGCGGAGCAAGGTGCCGATGGTAGCCGTGGGCTTCAGCCCACGGTTCCTGTCACGGAAGTATGTGCGTCGCGCAGCGACGCCTGAGCCAGTAGCAGCAGGCCGGTTTCAACTGTCGCTCCGTGACACGGACTGGGGCGCTGCTCCTCCGTGGACTCAAGTCCACGGCTACCATCATCAGGTCGCTCCGCGACGGCAAATAGCAGACACGTCCCATTCCCCGATCCAGCCGACGCGAGTCGGCTCACTTAGCCTGCTCATCGCTCTGGCGCTACTGGCACCCACCGTCGGCAGTCTGGCGCAGGATTGCTTCGGCCACTGGCCTAGCGGAAGCCTTCTTCTCCGCAAACACCAGCGCCATCGTCGGGCAGTGTTTCACGCACTCTTCGGCGACTTTCTGGAGGCCGTCCTCGATAGAGCGGTTGAAGGGGGCGGCGACGCGCACGTCGAAGCCGCGTCCGATGAAGGTGAGGCCAAGTTCCTCCTGCGCCAGTTCGGTGAGCTTCACGCAGATGCCGCAGAGGATGCACTTGCCCGGCTCGAAGATGACGCCGCCGGGCTACAGTTGCCGTTGGTCTGAGAGTTCGCAACCCAAGCTGTCACAGACCTTGCGTAGAGTTTCCTCGTCCAAGATGTCGCTTTCCGGCAGATTGAGACCGACGCCTCTGCCCCATGCCAGTAGCACGGTCGGTTCCCATCCAATCTGACGCGCGAATTCGTTGAGGGTCAACATTCGTCCCGGTCTAGGACAGGGGGATTCTGTTCGACTGTGGCATTCGTTACGGCTGCCAGCGCGCTAGCGTCCAACTCAGCAGCAGCGACGATTGTTGCGGACTGCACTTCTTTGGCGTCATCTGTAAAGACGTCCATGCGCTTCTTGACCTCGGGGGGCTACGACCGTAAACCGGCCGTTCAATGGGTAGCAAAGTGATTGCGCCGACTTTGTTCCGGCCCGCAAACCACAGACTCTTGTGTAGGAGCCGCTTGCCTGTTGCCCGCTAAGTGGGCATTGCCCGGACGATCTTCATCGTCTCCACGCTCACGGTGCAGACGCGGGCGAGGAGGTCAATGACCTTCTCCTTGTGGTCGGCGAAGCGGTAGGTGTTGAACTTCTCGGCGACGGTGGGATCGCTGATCTTGTGCTCTTTCCACTGGTCGAGCACCCATTCGAGGCCGCTGCGGTTGCCGAGCTTGTAATCCCAAGCTGCGGCGGGCAGACTGCGGAAGACGCGGGGGGGCTTATGCGCAGGAGATAATGCCTAAGCTGAGAGCCTCTTCACGAATCCCGGCACCGATCTGTTTCTTGAGATCCTCAATGTGTGCGAATTGCTCCGCCATCAACCCGGCTTCGACCAAGGTCTTTTCATATGGTGGTGGTTTTGGTGAGGAGGCGGAAGGGGAAGGCGGGGTGACGGGCCGACTGTTCGAAGAGGACGGGCCAGCTCAGATGCCCGACGCGTTGTGCCCGCAGCGCGATCAGCGTCGCCCGCAG
>CAINDV010000122.1 GCA_903847485.1 uncultured Verrucomicrobiota bacterium | reverse complement strand
CGGACCATGGCCGCCTACGAGCAATGGCTCTTGCGCGACGGCGGCGACGAAGGCCGGCGCGAAGTGGCCGTGCTGCGGCTCATGGGCCTGTTCGACCGCCCCGCCGACGCCGGCTGCCTCGCGGCCCTGCGGCGCGAAACCATCCCCGGCCTCACCGAACCGCTCGCCGGGCTGGCCGACGACGATTGGGAATACTGCCTCAGCGGCCTCGAAACCGCGAAACTGCTCACGGTGAACCGCGACGCGTCCGGCGCGCTCGTCTCGCTCGATGCGCACCCGCACATCCGGGAATATTTCGCGGCACAATTGAAATGGGGGAGCGCGGGCGTCCCGCCTGCCGCCGTCGGCGTCGCGCCGACGGCTTCCAAACCACCAACTTCTTCTTCGCCCGGAAGTCAGTTGGACGAGTCAAGCCGGCGCGACGCCGGCTTGAACACGCGAGACGCGTGCGCTCCCCAGACTTCCGACGCCTGGCGCGCGGCCCACCGGCGGCTCTACGAACACCTCTGCGCGACCACGCCGGACAAGGACGAACCCACGCTCGAAGACCTCCAGCCGCTCTACCAAGCCGTGGCCCACGGCTGCCAGGCGGGGTTGCATCAGGAGGCTTGTGACAAGGTTTTCTTCACCCGGATACGCCGCGGGCGAGAAGACTACAGTTACAGGAAACTCGGCGCATTCAGTTCCGACTTAGGAGCTGTCGCTTGCTTCTTCGACCCTCCGTGGAGTCGCGTTACTTCCACAATTACCGACGCAGACCAAGGCTGGATGCTGGCTGTTGCTGCTTTTACTCTACGTGCCCTGGGTCGAATGCCTGAGGCGTTGGAATCAATGCGCGCTGCGCTAAAGATGCGCGTCAAGCAGCAGGCCTGGGAGAATGCAGCAATCAACGCCAGCAACCTGAGCGAGCTGGAGCTGACGCTGGGCGAGGTGGCCGGGGCGGTGGGGGACGCCGAGCAGTCCGTGACCTACGCCGACCGCAGCGGCGATGCGGACCAGCGGTTGAAACGGCGCGGCATCCTTGGCGATGCTTTGTTCCAAGCCGGCCGAGTCGACGAGGCTTTGCGACTCTGGCAACAAGCCGAGCAGATGCAGGCTGAAAGCCAGCCCGACTACCCGCTGCTCTACTCGACGGGAGGCTTCCGTTATTGCGACCTGCTCCTCGCCGCCCCCGAGCGCGCCGCGTGGCAACGGGTCTTGGAATCGCGCGCCAGCGTCTTGGAGTGCGCCAGTCCTCTGGCGCTTTCGGGAGGCGTGGCGGGTGCGGAAGAGCCATCCGCTTCCGAGGGGAAAAGCGGCAGAGGACTGCCGCACTCCAAGACGCTTCGCGAGGTTCGGGAGCGCGCGGCGCAGACGCTCAAGTGGGCACAGCAACACCTCGGCCTTCTCGACAATGCCCTCGACCACCTCACGCTGGGCCGCGCCGCGCTCTACGCGGCGATTCTGGAATCTTGTAGGAGCCGACGTGAGGAGGCTCAAACATCCGCCGCCGACCGCCAGAGCCTCCTCACGTCGGCTCCTACAGTCGCCCCCGCCCGCCGCGAACTGGACGCCGCCGT
>CAINDV010000121.1 GCA_903847485.1 uncultured Verrucomicrobiota bacterium | reverse complement strand
GGGCGTGAGCCACAACTCCGTCATGAACTGGGTATGCGAGGCAGGGGCCGGCAAGGTGCTGGCGCAAGGGCCGGCCAGTGCGGCCGAATGGGTGGCAGCCGACGAACGGTGGACTTGTGTGGGGAAAAAAACGAAGCGTGTTGGTTATGGTGGGCTATTGATCTTGGCTCCAAGCAAGTCTGCGGGTGGGCGTTGGGGGATCGTAGCCCCAAGACGGCCGAGCGTTTGGATGCGCAACTTCCTCACGCCGCGCAGATCAAGTTCTGCCACGACTTCTGGCATCCCTACGGACTCATCTTCCAAACGCAGCAGCATCTCCGCGGCAAAGCCCACACCTTCACCATAGAAAAGTTGGAACAATCGGATTCACATCTATTTGGCCCGCCTTCGGCGCAGGACTCACTGCCACAGCAGATCGACAAAGAACCTGGCCGCCAGCATTTTCCTCTTCCTGCGCCGAAAATGCACTGTCAATGCCTAGGAGCCTGTTGAATTACTCGTTTTCGGCGAAACGTTCATGCAGAAAGCCCAATGAATTCGAGAGGCAAGTTTTCAAAACATGGTTATTTCAACAGGCTGCTAGTGAGCAATCCCGGGGTGGGCAGGGCGCGGAGTGGCGGCCAGGAACAAACTTCTCGGATGAACCCTATTACGACATTATATGGATTTCACTTCCCTGAAGGCGACGATGACCAACCAGACGATCAACTTTGACTGGGGCTTGGCGCCGCCCACCAACACGATAGGGGCGGGCACCTACAGCGTGCGCTGGACCGGGCAGGTGCTGGCACCGGAGAGTGGAACTTACCGATTTTCCACGCGCACCAGCGACGGGGTCCGGTTGTGGGTGAACGGCGCGCAGATGATCAATGACTGGAACAATCAAGCGGCCAACCTGTGGAACGACAGCGCTGAGATTGTTTTAGCGGCCGGTCAGAAGTTTAACCTGAAGACGGAGTATTATAATAATGCCAATCCGGTCACGGTGAGGCTGTATTGGTATATCCCGTCCCGTCAGGACAGCATGATCATACCGCAAGAGTTGTTATACCCCGGGTCGGGCTGAACCTGACCGCTCCGGCCAACAGAGCCAGCTTCGATCCGCCGGCGGCGATTACGCTGACGGCTGAGGCAGCACACGCGGGCGGCACGATTACGAATGTGGCCTTCTTTAACGGCGACGTGCTGATCGGGTCCGATGCCACTTCGCCGTATTGTGTGGTATAGACGAACGTGTCGGTGGGTTAGTATAGCCTGACGGCCAGAGCCACGGACAACACCGGCCCGGCCGGTACGTCGTTCGTAGCGGTGATCACGGTGGACGGCAACACGGTTTCTGTTACTACGGGCCTTGCCTGTTGGTATGATGCGTCCGTCGGCATCACTCAGGATGCCGACGCGGCAGTCAGGAGGCATGACCGGTACGGCAATGGGCATACCGCAGTATATCGATGCCGCAAATTCGTGGAACATTCGCCGAACGAGCTCTTTGCGAAATCAGCGGTTCACTTCATTGGGGAAGCCTTTTTCGACGTTGCCGGGAAGTTCTTTGTCAAGGAGCAATCCGTCGTAGTGCGTTCCCCTTCCCCTGTCTGGAGCGGTTCTGGCGCTATCCTCGGTCGCAAGTCGGGAAATGACTCAGGCTACATGTTTGCGTCAGGACTGACCACGTTCTCTGACCAACTGCCGATTGCTGTTTCCAAGGATGAAACCGTGCTCTCGAGTCCGTTCAATCTTGCGTCCATTACCAACTACATGATTCTCAACTGAAGAGTGACGGGTTTTCAGCGGGGCTGAGCGCCCGGCGGGGCCGCGAACGGCTCGCGGCGAGCCGGCCGAATCTT